>JAOUEZ010000188.1 GCA_029858465.1 Thermoplasmata archaeon
GCTCAATGTACCTGTCCCTCCCGACGATCTGCGATGGCCCCTCTTCGATACCGAGGTTCAACTTATCCATGACATGCTTCTGAATCTCGAGTGCTTTGGGGCCCAATCCTGCGCCTGTCCCGACAGCGCCACTCATCTTGCCAACGCATATTCTTGGCATCAGCTGGTGCACCCTTTCGATCTGCCTGTTGACCTCGAGCGAATAGATTGCCATCTTGAGGCCGAAGGTTATCGGCAGTGCGTATTGTCCGTGGGTGCGGCCGATCATAATTGTGCAGCGGTGCCTGTCCGCAAGCTCCGCAAGGGCTGTCCGGAAATTCAATAGGTCATCGTCGATTATCGTCAGGGCATCTCTTATCTGCAATGCCGCAGCAGTGTCGAGAATGTCGTTCGAGGTCGCCCCGAGGTGCACGTATTTCCCACCCTCTCCGCTCTGCTCGCTCAATGTTCTTACTATCGCGGTGATCTCATGATTGATCTGCTTGTCTACTTCGGAAACGCGCGCGAGGCTGACGATTTTAATGTTAGCGGATTTGCGTATCAGTTCTGCGTGTTCGGGCAACATATTGCCCGCGCGCGCATGCGCGCCCGCTAGAGCTGCCTCTACATCGAGGATGTACTGCAGCCTTGTCTCCTCGGAGAAGATCTTCTTCATCTTCTCCCTCCCATACCTGAATTCAAGAGGGCAGACCGACATCGTAATACCGCGGCAAGTATCAGACTGTTGAATTTTAACTTTTTCATGTGCTATTTGGATGGCCACCGCGTGTTATCAGTAGTGATAGCGGAGGGAAAATTGCTTTATCTGCTACCAGACCTGAAATAGCTGAATGATGACGGAAAGGACGAGCGACCAGAAGATATCGCGGCTGCTTGCAGACATATATTCCCAGAAGATTCTGTCATACACATACAAGAAACCGATGTCCGCTCAGAAACTCAGCTCTCTGTGCCATATCCCCATCGCCGCATGCTACAGGAGAATCCATGACCTGGAGAGAGCTGGCATGCTCTACATCGCCTTCGAGAAGGAGATCTACAAGGGACGAAAGGTCAGGCTCTACAGATGCTCCCTGAAACACGCCGTCCTCCGGTTCTCGGATGGGAAGTTCAAGATTAAATACGACACAATGGTCGACACGCCCATGGAATCTGGGGATAATGGCGGGGCAGGAGAGTCTGTGGAAGAGGCGCCAGACAACGGCGACAATGTCGAAACCGACCAGATAATGCAGGGAGAGCCCCGCGATATTTAGACCTGCGAGGATCTGCGGTCGAGTTCGTTATGGACAATTATTATGCAATGGTCAGCATGGAGGCTCTTTATGCCCAACGAGACCTTCATCGGCTCATATTTGGCTAGGACCGATTCCTCCTCTTCTGTCAGGTCCCTGTCATCCCCGAGCACGAAGGTCACATCCTCCTCGAAACTGGGCAGCCTTCTGATGTCATGCCCGTCCTCTTTCAGATAATAGATATCGGACTGTTTCGCAAGGATGGATATCACATCCGAATAGCTCCTCGACGAGACGTATATCCCTGGAGATGCCTTCGTCTCACCGTTCGCTTTTGCGCTCAGTGCAGTCCTGATAAGCGCCCCGGTCGAGCGTTCATCTGGATTGAGGTATTTCAGCTCTGAGCCTACCATTCTGATGGTCTTTGGCGGGTTTGGCGGTCCTTGTAAAATCAGATGCATCTCGACATCCTCTCGGAGCGAATGTGAGAGGAAGAACGCCGAATTGATGCATCTGAGGAGTATGTCCAGCCTGCCGGTCGAACCGGCTAGATCGTCAAGGCTGAAATCAGGCGAAGTAGTCGCCCGGTGGCCTATGACAACGAATCTTCGCAAGCATCATCACCCCAGAGATTTCTCGTCCATCTTCATCTGCTTCATCAACTGACGTCTCATCTTCCGGTTGCCCATAAAGCCTTTGATAGCCTTTTTGGACATGTTATACTGCTTCAGAAGCCCTCTGACATCTTTTGGCGAGGTTCCGGAGCCCTTGGCGATCCTCAGCACCCGGCTAGACTTGATCATCTTGGGGTCCTCCAGCTCGGCCTCGGTCATCGAGTCCATGATTATCCTGAACTTCTTGAGCCTTTCCTGGGAGACCTCCATGTCCTTCTCTGATACCTTTCCTGAAAATCCGGGTATCATCTGCATTATCTTATTCATCGGACCGACCCCCTCCAGCATCTCCATCTGCTCATACATGTCCTTGAGCGTGAATCGCCCCGAGGTGAGCTTCCTTGCCATGTCCTCGGCCTTTTCCTCGGTCATGACCTCGCTGGCCTTCTCGAGAAGCGACTGGATGTCCCCCATGCCGAGCATCCTTGACACGAATCTCGGCGGGTCGAATTTCTCAATGTCCTCAAGATGCTCCCCAACGCCAATGCAGACAATCGGGGCCCCGGTCTCCGCCACAGCGGACAACGCTCCGCCCCCCTTCGCCGAGCCGTCCATCTTTGTTAATATGACACCGGTGACATCAACGGCGTCATGGAAGGCCTTGGCCTGAGGGCCTGCCTGCTGGCCGATGGTTGCGTCCAGCACGAGGAATCTCTCGTCCGCCTGCGCCTCCTTCGAGAGCTGCTTTATCTCGTCGATAAGGGCAGCCTCGAGCGAGTGACGCCCTGACGTGTCGATTATGATAATGTCCTCATCCTTGAACTCCTTAAGCCCTGTCCTTAAAATCTTGATCGCTTTCTTCTCGGACGGATCCCCGTAGACAGGAATGTTCAGCTTCTTGCCTATCTGGGAAAGCTGATCGTATGCAGCTGGCCTGTGGACATCGCAGGCTATCAGTGCGGTCTTGAGA
>JAOUEZ010000023.1 GCA_029858465.1 Thermoplasmata archaeon
GATAAAAAAAATTAATAACCGCTCGGAGAGGGACTGTTCGGCTGTCTCGAGATGCGAAATATTGATACCTAAATTCATGGCAATTCTGCACTAGCCAGTAGGTCAAATTTTCATAGGCAATGCTTTAATATGGGTTAAGCATTGGTGGCTTTTGCCCATCCGAGGCCGTTGATCAGGATGAAAATGCCCAAGGTCGTCAAGCAATATTGTCCAAAATGCAAGAAGCATACTGACCACGAGGTAGAGCGAGTGAAAACCAGGCCCAGGAGCGAGCTAAAGGCGGGACAGAGGAGATTCAGGCGCGCCACGGCTGGATACGGCGGTTTCCCCAGACCTAAATACGAGGGCAGGCAGAAGCCGACCACGAAGATTCCTCTCAGATATCGATGCAAGGTTTGCAAGAAGGCGCATCAGAAGACCTGCTTCAGGGTCAAGAAGTTCGAGCTCGTGGAGGCATGAGATTGACCGACGGTGGCGTTGTCAGCAGCAAGAAATTTATCAAGATCAAGTGCCAGGACTGCGGCAACGAGCAGATAGCTTTCAGTAGACCGGCGACCAATGTCCAATGCACAGTTTGCGGTGCGACCCTGATCAAGCCCTCGGGCGGAAAAGGGATCGTTCAGGGAACGGTCGTCGGAGAAGTCGAATAATGCCACAATTGTCCGAGTACCCGGAAGATGGAGAGCTTGTCGTTTGCACCGTGTCAAATGTGAAAAACTTCGGTGCTTTTGTTACGCTGGACGAGTACGAGGGCAAGGAAGGATTCATTCATGTCAGGGACGTGGCCACTGGCTGGGTGAAGTACATCCGCGATTATGTCCGAGAGGGTCAGAAGATCGTCTGCAAGGTCCTGGCTGTCGACCCGTCGAAAGGCCATATCGATCTGTCTTTAAAACAGGTCAATGAGCATCAGAAAAGAGAGAAGATCCAGGCCTGGAAGAATGAGAAGAAGGCCGAAAAATTGTTCGAGCTGGTCGCGGCGGAAATGGGCAAGAAGGTCGAGGAGATCAACGAAGATCTTCTGCCGGAATTATACGAAAGATACGGCAGTCCGTATGCCGCGTTCGAAGAGGCTGCACTCAATCTGAAAGCTTTCAAGAAGGAGAGCGGGAAGAAGAAGTGGGTTGACGCCTTCGCAAAGGTCGCTAAGGAGAACATTCAGCCCCCAAAAGTAGAGATTGTGGCAATCTTGGAGCTCACATGTCCCGACTCTCAGGGAATCGTGCATATACGCAATGCAATGATGGAGGAGAGCGCCTCTGAGAAGGCGGAAATGAATTTCAGATACATGGGCGCACCCAGGTATAGAGTCGAGGTATCCGCTGCAGACTACAAGACCGCGGAGGACGAACTCAAGAAGCATTTCGAGAATATAGAATCGAAGATGCATGCCTGTGGCGGACGCGCCAAACTTGTAAGGGAGCAGAAATGAAGAGCGAGATGAGGAAATGCTCCTCATGCGGAATCTATACTCTGAAGGATAAATGCCCCAAATGCGATTTGCCCACTGTTATGCCGATTCCCGCAAGATACTCGCCTGCCGATAGGTTCGGAAAGTATAGAAGGGCGATGAAGGAAGTCAAAGGGTGATATCCATGGAAGAAATAATCGTGAAGTACCTCGAGAAGCCGGTATTGAGGAACCCCATACTTGTCGAGGGCCTGCCAGGTGTCGGGAACGTCGGGAAACTGGCAGCAGAACATCTCATAGATCAGATCAAGGCCACCAAATTCGCGGAGATATACTCGAAATACTTCCCGCCCCAGGTCTTCGTCAACGACGACGGGACGATCAAGCTTGTCAATAATGAGCTGTATTATTTCAAACGCGAGGACACGCTCCCCGACCTGATAATTCTGGTCGGAGATTATCAGGGGCTGACGCCAGACGGACAGTATTCCTTGTCCGATATGGTCATAAAGATTGCCAAAGAGTTCAAGGTGCAATCAATTTTCACACTGGGCGGCTATGGTCTGGGCAGAATGATCGAGAAGCCCCGCGTTCTTGGCGCGGCGTCGGATTTGTCGCTCGTGGAAGAGATGAAGAAGCACGGTGTCGTGTTCTCCAAGGGAGAACCCGGTAGCGGCATAGTCGGAGCGAGCGGTCTTCTTCTCGGCCTCGGGAAAATAGAGGGAATGAAGTGCGTCTGCCTCATGGGCGAGACCTCTGGCTATTTTGTCGACCCTAAATCCGCGCAGGCGGTCCTGAACGTATTGTCGAGCGTGCTCGGTATATCCGTCGACTTCACTGCTCTTGAGGATAAAGCGAAGCAGATAGAGCAACTTACTTCAAAGATAAAAGAAGCCGAGCTTCCCCCCGAGCCGAAGCGCGAGGATCTCGGCTATATCGGATAGATTATGCTAATTCCCCTTTTGAAAAAAAAGGGGGGAAGGTCATCTTCATCGATGTGGTCGTTAGAGTGCATCCCATCCCTTCTGACCAGCTCAAGCCTATTGCTTCATGTATTGCTTCTGGAAGCTCTCCATTGCCGCAAGTGCCTCTTCGGCCTTCTCGAGCTTCTTTATTCTATCCATGACGAGCTCCGTGCGAGAGTATACCATATCCCTGATCGACTCTCTGATCGCCTCGGATCTCGAAGGAAAGTCATCCAGTTCTACAAGGAAATCCAGGGCTCTCAAGTATCTCTTCGGAAGTCGGATCGTCACCTTCTCCGAGTCTTCGTTCATTTTATCCCCAGATTCTATCCCCGCAGCGTACGCCAATCGTCCATCCTTTGACTTACGCTTGTCAGACAAAGCATGCACTATACGCTATTTAAGACTTATTGTCCAATAATCATTGCTGGCAATGTAAAAAATGAAAAAAATCTTGGAGGCATTTAGCCTCCTGGCCTTTCAGACTACACGGGAGGGTTTTTCTCGTAATTCCTCACAATTTCGTTTCCCTTCGCAAGAATGTCCTTGTCGAGAGGTTCTACCTTGTGCTCGCTCAATATCTTCTTGACGATCTCATGGGCATTCTCTCGCATTTCTGTCGACATAGTCTTGCCGTAAATCTCCATCTTCTTGTCTCTGAAGTAAATCTGGCTTCTGAAGTTCTTCGCGGTATGCGGGTGCTTCAAAAATGTATTGCCATGGCCGACTTCCCTCAGAACGTCAAGTGCTATTGTTTTCTCGCTTATCTCGAATTGCCTCATGAACATTCTATAGTCTTCCCAAAGATAGGCGTCGATTACGACCTGCTCCATGGAACACCCTGCATCGGCATCGAGTCCGCCAACGCCCGAGCAGAGGTCGGTACCATTCATCGTAGTCATCAGATAGGCAGCACTCTCCCCGAACGGAGCCAGGTTACCACTGGTTGGCGGGTCTATCCCTAATATCCCGGTCATTTTCGGAAGGCTGTATCTAGCAGCCATCTGTCCGCAGGCAGCATAGATTAGCGGTGTCTCTACAGCTCGATAGTTGATGTATCCTGTCTTTACATCGACTAGAGTGGACTCGGAACTGTAGATATGCGGCGCCCCTGGTGCCGCAGTCTGAGTTATCACAAGGCTTGCTAGGTTCTCTGTGTTTGCGTTGACAATAGTTCCTGCGACCGTCATCGGGCAGGTGCTCCCACCGAGCGACATAGACATCGAAATTACCGGCACGCCAGCTTTAGCATATTCGCATTGAGCCTCGACCGCGCCCTTTTCGAAAGTCTGCGGTGCGATTATGCAGCTTAGGACCGTGAATGTCGGTTTCTTCTTCAATTGTTCTATGCCGCCGGCAACAAGGGCTCCCAATTGGATCTGTATTTTTGCATCAGGGATTCCAATCGTTCCAGAGCCTGCAGATCCGTGGATGGGTTTTGTCGTGTTCTGGAAGCAGGTCCAGAGCTCGTTGACGAATCCCGCATGAGGAGGTACATCCCTGACTGTGACAAGCGGCCATATCGCATCGACCGCTTTGATGTCATCAGCAAGTCTCACGATGTCGGCGAGGTCTTTTCTCGTCGCCTCTCGATGTTTCTTCGTCTCGTAATCCTCAATCCATGCAGTAACTCCGCCGAGTGAAACGTATGGATAGCTGCTCGCCGGGAGCTTGATATCGTACTTCGGATCTCTGGCTCCGATTGAAAAACTCTTCGGTGCTTTCTTTATTGCCTCGTTCACAAGTCCTTCTGGGATCATCGCGATCTGAGTCTTGTGATTTACATTTGCGCCGGCATTTTCCAACATTTTCAAAACAGATTCGCTGTGAATCTTTACACCGATTTCATTCAAACATTTTAGACTCTGTGCATGAACTAAATCCTCTTCGTTCTTATCTAGAAATTTCAGACGTGCGACTGCCATCTGACAACAGACCTCCTATCAGTTCTTTACTGACGTTCATCCCAAAGGCCGGCTCATTTATTATTATTTCTAAAAATTTCACTAAAATCCTGTACTGGCTCGAAATCATGGGGAATGAATTCTCACTTTTCACCTGATATAATTGAAAGCTTTGCTAAAAAAGGTGAAAATATACCGGAAGACTTCACGGGCCGCTTCGAAATTATTCACCCCGTGATTTACCGAATTGTGCTGAATCGAAATACCGGGAACGGAAAAGTTTTCTCAAGAATCGTCGAATTAATTCTGAGCGATTGACTCAAAATCGGCGATGATGCGTGCTCCTTTATCTAGCAAGCCTGCATCGAGCGGGATTGCTACATTGTGTTCTACAAGAATCTTCTTCGCGATAGCCTTCGCCTCAGGCACGCTCTTGCTTGAAAGCGTTTCCTCCCATGCCAGCTTTTTCTTGTCTCTGAAATATAGTTCCTTCTTGAAATTCTTGGCTGTGTGAGGATGTGTCATGAAGCTGTTCCCATGACCGACCTGCTTCACAACATCGAATGCGAAGGATGTGTCGTCGATCACGAATTTCCTCATGAAAGGTCTCCAGTTCTCCCAGAGATATGCATCGATCACAAGCTGCTCGAGCGATGCGCCCTTTGCGACATCGATCGAAGCAGCGCCTGCAGATAAATCGGTGCCCCCCATTGAGCAGAGTGTAAGACTCGCAACCTCAGAGAATGGGCTGAGCAATCCCGGCTCTGGGTCATCCGCTCCGCTACCCCATCCGCCCGTGAGGCAAGGAAGACCATATCTTTTCGACATCTGCGCGGTCCCAGCGCTAATTATCGCAGCCTCAGGACACTCGTATGATATGTTGCCGGTCATCATGTTGACAGGCGTCGACTCAGAACTATAAATATGCGGGGCGCCGGGCGCAGCAGTCTGACTGATCACAAGGCTTGCGAGATTCTCTGTATTCGCGTTGGCGATGGTTCCTCCGATAGTCACAGGACTGGACATCCCGCCGAGCGACATGGACATTGAAACCACGGGAATTCCGGCCTTCACGAGCTCAACCTGGCCCTCTATCGCCCCCTTCTCGAACGACAGCGGCGCAATCGGGCAACAGATGACCGAGAAGATTGGTCTTTTCTTTAGGGCGTCCTCTCCGCCTGCAATCAATGCGGCCAATTCCACTTGCTTCCTGCACTCCTTCATGCTGCCAACGGAGACTCCCTGGACGTGTTTTGTCGTGTTCTGGAACGCCGTCCATAGCTCGTGCAGGCCATGGGCATGAGGGGGTACGTCGGTTGCGGTCAAGGTGGTCCAGAGATAATCTATCTGGTCCAGTGCGTCTCCGACCTTGACCATGTCCGCAATGTCTTTTCTCGTGGAATCTCGATTCTTACCTGTATCAATGTCTCTTATGTACACAGCGAGACCGGTTGTTGAGATGTACGGGTATGACTCGGTCGGAAGACTGAGGTCGTGCTTTCCATCTCTTGAATAGAGAGTGAAATTCTTCGGAGCCTTACTTATCGCCTCGTTCACCATCGACTCAGGGATCTTTGCCACCATCGTCTTCTCATCGATCGATGCTCCGGCATCCCCCAGCATCTTGAGCACCGAGGGACTTCTGACCAGAACTCCCATCTCGTTCAGGCATCTTATGCTGTAAGAGTGAACCAGATCTTCCTCTCGCTTGTCCAGAAACTTCATTCTAGCGACTGCCATATTATCAACCTGCCCCCTTGGAGGGCGCATGCCCCCACCAAGCAACCCTAAAGGGGAAGAGATTATTATTTTTTCCAATAAGGAATGTAGGAAAAAAGAAAAATTTTAAAAGGAACTGGTCAAAACCCGTTTTCCTTTTCCCAGTTCCTGATGATGTCGTTGCCCTTTTGCAGGATCTCCTTATCGAGCGGTGGTACTTCGTGCTCCGCTAGCACCTTGAGTGCAATCTGTCTCGCCTCCTCAGCCATCGCGGTGGAATTTGTCGATTCGAACCTGCCTTTTTCTGGGTCACGCAATACGATTTCCTTTCTAAAATTTTTAGCCGTGTGAATATGTCCAAGGAATGTGTTGCCGTGTCCTACTTCTTTTATGACATTCAGAGCCGCGGTGACGCTGCTGATCTCGAACGGGGTCATGAACTTGCGAACATTCTCCCAGATATATGCCTCGATGACCTCCTGCTCGAGCGCGCCGCCTTTGACTGCATCCAGACCGCCAATCCCCGATTGAAGGTCGGTGCCGGACATCGTGCTCAAGGATACTCCCATGACCTCGCTGAAGGTATGCGGCACTCCGGGCTCGGGCGTGTCATTGACTCCCCAGTCGCCAGTCATGCAGGGAAGCCCGTATCTCTTCGCCATCTGCGCGAGGCCTGTTGCTATCAGAGGCTGGTTGACCGTCATATAATCGATGATCCCGGTCCGCATGTTGACAGGCGCTGATGAAGAGCAGTAAATTTCCGGCGCTCCGGGAGCGGCTGTCTGGTTTATCACCAGGCTGGCAAGGTTCTCAGAATTGCCGTTCACGATGGTTCCAGCTATCGTCACCGGAGCTGTTCCTCCGGACAACGACATTGTCATCGTGGCAACTGGAACTCCCGCCTTGACGAACTCCACCATCGCTTCCGCGGCCTCATGTTCAAACATCAACGGAGCGATCGAGCAATGTATGACTGAGAAATTCGGTTTCTTCCTGAGCTCTTCCCTGCCTCCTGCGATAAGTGCGCCAAGCTCAATCTGCTTCTTTGCATCTTCTGCATTCAATATTTCGACTCCCTGGACATGCTTTGTCGTGTTCTGGAACGCTGTCCATAGCTCGTGCAGACCATGCGTAAGCTGCGGGACCTCTGTCGCGGTCAGCGAAGTCCATACATAATCTACTGCGTCAAGCGCGTCCGCGAGCCTGATAAAATCAGCGATGTCCTTTCTTGTCGAATCGCGCTTCTTCCCGGTCTTTATATCCCTGATGTAGACGCCCAGTCCGGTCGTCGCACAGAATGGGAAACTGCTAACAGGGATTTTCATGTTATGCATTGGATCCCTGGCATGCAAAGTCATTTCCTTGGGCACAGTCTTGAGCGCATCTTTTACCATGCCTTCGGTTATTTTTGCAATCTGGGCCTTGTAATCAATGTCAGCCCCGGCCTCATCGAGCATCTTAAGAATCTTCTCGCTCTTGATCTTGACACCAAGTGTCTCAAGGCATTCGATGCTTTGCTGATGAATTAGATCTTCTTCGTCTTTGTCGAGAAATTTTAGTTTGGCGACTGCCATGATCAACAACTCCTCTCAGCATTACGCTGAGTCCGCCACCCCTAGCAACAGGAAAAATTTAACCGTTTCTCCTTTAAATTAAGATTTTTTGCAATAAAAATAAAGAAAATCTTTAATTTTTCGCTATTCGCATTTCGAGATTCTTTATAATTTCATCGCCTTTCTTTATTATATCATCATCGAGGGGTTGCACCGTATGTTCTTTCAGAATTTCTTTAACGATTTTCTTTGCCTTTGGTACCATTGATACCGATCCCGTCGCCTCGAACTCCAGTTTTGACTTGTCTCTGAAGTAGAGTTCCTTCCTGAAGTTCTTCGCAGTATGCGGATGGGTCAAAAATGTATTTCCATGACCTACCTGTTTTATCACGTCAAGCGCCATTGTCTTTTCCGAGATTTCGAATCTCCTGAGAAACGCTCGGAAATTCTCCCACATGTATGAATCTATTACCAGCTGCTCAAGGGATCCTCCTTTTGCCTCTTCGATTCCGCCAGCGCCCGCAGCAAAGTCCGTACTAGTGAACATCGTCATTGTAATCGCTGAAAGCTCGGTGAAATATAATGGAATTCCGGGAACATTACCATTTACTCCCCAGCTACCAGTTAATGTCGGTAAACCATATCTGTTTGACATTTGTCCGGTAGCTGCTGCAATGAGAGGGGCTTCGGGGGATTCGTATACGATATTGCCTGTGACCATATTGATCGGTGTCGATTCAGAACTGTATATGTGAGGAGCACCCGGGGCCGCTGTCTGCGATATCACAAGACTCGCCAGATTCTCCGCGTTTGCATTTACAATTGTCCCAGCGATAGTTACAGGCGCAGACATGCCTCCGAGAGACATAGACATCGATATTACTGGAATTCCTGCCTTGACAAGCTCAACCTGTCCTTCTATGGCGCCCTTTTCAAACGACAATGGTGCAACTACACAACATAGTGAATGAAAAAGAGGTTTCTTTTTCAATTGATCTTTTCCTCCTGCAATCAAAGCGGCGAGCTCTATCTGAGCCTTCGCATCATCTGCGCTCA
Source organism: Thermoplasmata archaeon (assembly GCA_029858465.1). Classification (GTDB taxonomy): domain Archaea; phylum Thermoplasmatota; class Thermoplasmata; order UBA10834; family DTMW01; genus JAOUEZ01. The sequence continues at coordinate 8,608 of JAOUEZ010000023.1, forward strand.
AAGTGAGAGTCCCGTAATTTTTAGTACAATTCTGGAGGGCGACCCAGAGCGCATGTACCATATGTATCTGCTCAGGCACATCATATGCCGTCACATTGGACCAGAAGAAGTCGATCCCTTCTAGTGCATCAGCGAGCCTAGCGAAATCTGCAATGTCTTTTCTGGTGGTCCTTCTCTTTTCACCGGTCGCAAGATCGATCATGTATGTACCAATGCCGTTCGATCCAACATAAGGCACCGGTCTTGCGGGAATTTTCAGATCATGCTTCCCATCTATCGAACCCATTGTAAATTCTTTTGGAGCCTTATCTAAGGATTCATTGACCATTTCCTCAGGGATTTTTACAATCATGCTTTTTGTATCAACAGTTGCTCCAGCATTTCCAAGCATCTCAAGGACGGACGGGCTTCTAATCAGGACTCCCATATCCTCGAGTATTTTTAGACTAGATGAATGAATCAGCTCTTCCTCGTCTTTCTCCAAGAATTTCAGTTTTGCAACCGCCATTTGATCACCTTCCTTTTCTTATTGACTGTAAATCGGAAATAAGGAGTAGAGCTACAGACTCTTCTCGAACTCCTTTATCATTTCGTCTCCCTGTTTTATGACATTCCCATCCAAAGGCTCAACATAATGTTCCTTGAGCTTTGATTTGACGATAGCTTTCGCCTCTGCCACCATATCGCTGGATTGAGTTTTTTCCCATGCCATTTTTTTCTTATCGGGGAAGAAAAGCTCTTTTCTGAAGTATTTTGCCGTATGCGGATGTTTTAGGTATGAATTTCCTTGGCCGACCTCTCTCATGACATCAAATGCCATCATATCTCTGTCTACCACCATGTTTCTCAGTATTGGTTTGAAGTTATCCCAAAGATATGAATCAATCACCATCTGTTCCAGAGATCCGCCTTTTGCAGATTCGAGTCCTCCCATGCCAGAACAGCAATCTGTGCCTGACAGCATTGTCATCGCAATCGTCGCTAGCTCATTAAATGATATAAGAATTCCGGGTTTGTCCCCATCTACTCCCCATTGTCCGACCAAACAGGGCATCTTATATCGCAAAGCCATTTGTGCGAGGGCAGATGCGATCATCGGTGATTCATTTGCCTTATAGTTAATCATCCCAGTCGTCATATTTATCGGGGTCGATTCCGAGGCATATAGATGCGGTGCTCCTGGATTAGCCGTTTGCGTTATCGTTATGCTTGCCAGGTTCTCAGCATTCGCATTCACAATTGTTCCTGCTACGGTTACCGGACTAGACAGTCCCGATAGCGACATAGACATGGAAGAAACTGGCACACCAGCCTTCGCAAATTCTACCTGCCCTTCAATGGCCCCTTTTTCGAACATGAGAGGAGCTATCGGGCAACAAGTCACAGAGAATATCGGACGTTTTCTGAGCTCATCCTCTCCTCCCGCTATCAGCGATCCCAATTTGACCTGCATTCGCGCATCATCGGCGTTCACTGAGTCCCCCTGAATGTGTTTTGTAGTGTTCTGAAAGGATGTCCAGAGTTCATGGACATTGTGCGCCATATCCGGGACATCGGTTGCTGTCACCTGAGGCCAAAAGAATCCAACCTCGTCCAGAGAATCGGCCAATTTTGCGAACATTGCGAGATCCCGTCTCGTGGTTTTTCTCTTATCTCCCGTTTCCAAATCGGTCATGTATACCGAAAGACCGTTTGTGCTGATGTACGGGAATTCCTTTGCAGGAAGCATCACATCATTCTTGGGATCTCTTCCATAAAGACAGAATTCCTTTGGAGTTTTTTTCAGTGCATCAATCACCATGTTCTCGGGAAGCTTAGTAATCATTTTGTTTTCATCAACGATTGCACCATTGTCCTTGAGCAATCTCAGCACAGACTTGCTATGAATTAACACGCCTAACTCCTCGAGGATTTTCAGGCTCTGTGCATGGATAAGGTCCTCTTCTTCCCTATTTAGAAATTTCAATACAGATTTTGCCATCGTCTGCACCTAAACTTTGTACTCAGTACCCTAACAGAAAGAGGGTTTTATTAGGCTTGCCTCTCGATTTTCTTCGTAGCCGCCATAATTATCGAATTAATCCTGTCGATTTCTCGCTGTATGGATTGGGCAAGCTTGTCTCGCTTCTCATTCAATAGATTCAATTCCTTGTGAACATCGAACTCCTTGCAGGATATTTCGGGAGACCTTATCGGCACAAACTCTGTCAAAACATAATCGGGCATGTCCGACCCTTTTACCCTTGCGATGCTGTTGACCGCCTCACTTATCTTTCTCAGTTCCTCGACATATTCCATATAGCCTGGGAACATCGCGTCCTCACCCAGCACTCCTCCTGATTTGCAAAGTCCGCTGTTCAAATCAGAGCATGCGTCGAGCAGTATCCTATTCATCCTCGCAATGCTCCCTTCATCGTCTGTTCGAGCAAATTCCCGCTCGAATTGAGCCGCAGTCCTTGCGAACTCTTCCAGTGTTCTCAGAGCCATATCGAAATTCACGGTGTCGCCTCCTATTCGTTTTAAATGCTCTATTCCGGAGGCATGGACCTCCATGATGTCTGGCGAGAGATGAGAGCTGATGCCCTTGTGCCCCATTTTCAATATTCTAGCATATCTGGTCAAGCTCAGGGGTAGCTTGTTAGTCGTAGAGATTCTATATGCAGATAGAAGCAATAATTTGCAGAATATCTTTAACTTCGAGGTTTCTAGTCTGTCTGCGGTGTCTATGTTCGAATGGTACTCATCATACCATGCCCAATTGAACAGTGAGCTCGGCACTCCCGCCAACGAGAAATTCAGCTGGTCCGCCTGGGAACTGGTCGGTACCGCGATCCCTATGCTCGCCTTCAGGTTGTGCGACTTGATATGTTTGGATAGGTCTTCAGAAATGGTCTCGAAGAACGAGACCAGATCAGGAGTGCAATCTATCACGAGATGATTCGAATTAGAGTGCCCTGCGAGCTCGCAATTCAGGATGCATGCGATGTCCCCTATGTCTCCCTTATGTTTCTTGATATATTGTCTGGAACCCCAGAGATAGTACTGATATCCCGGAGATCCAGCCTCCTCGCAGCCAAAAGAGATGAAATCGATGCTTCTATCAATATCGGCGTCTACAAGGGCTCTCGCAGTCTCAATGAC
>JAOUEZ010000189.1 GCA_029858465.1 Thermoplasmata archaeon
ACACCTTTCTCCGACAGCTCTTTTATCGTGATCCTTCCCTGCAATTTCGGCCTCGACTCGGTCGCAATGACCATCTTCACCTTCCCCATCTCATGCGCCTTTGCTATTGCAGCGACCACAGCTGAGGAATTGCAGTGCGTGAGTATGACAGCGTTCTCCGGAATTCTCCTTGCCGCCATTTCTGCGATCTGCTCTATCGCGGATTGAGAATCGTCGATGAACTGCTCCGAGTTCTCCTTGATGATCTCCAAGACCTTCTCTGACGAACCGGCTTCTGAGACTCCTCTCAAAGTTCTCGTCAGCCCGCTCCAGAGAGTCACTGCAGTCGGTCTCGTGGCGAGCGCTTTAGCCCTGAACTCCTCGATCTTCCTGAGGTATCTATCGATATCTGTCTCCAACTCTCTCTCGGCGAACAACCTCATCGCGAGGGCGGCCTCTCTGCCTATCTCGGCTGCTCCGCGTATTCTCATCGTTCGTATTCCCTCAAGAATATCCTCGGGCGTCATCTCCTCTGCACACATTTTATCCGCTCCTGCGGAAGAAGTCGATGATCTTCCTCTCATACTGTCTCGAATCGGCGTATATACGCTGGTCAAGGCTCAATAATATTTCGATGTCCTTATCCTCTCATTTCATTAGACCTCTGAGAGTCCTCAGATCCTGAGCATACGCTTCATCCCCGCCAGGTGTCTCGAGAACCATCGGGTGCTCTGCAAATCTCTTGTCGTTCACAAGATGTGAGAACGCCTTCTTTCCTAGCTTTCCCTTGCCGATGTTGTCGTGCCTGTCCAGCCTGCTTCCGAGCCCTCCCTTTGAATCGTTGATGTGGAAACCGAAGAGCCTATCCAATCCGATTATCTCGTCGAACAGGTCGAAGGTCTTCTTGTATCCGTCCTTTGTCGCGATGTCGTATCCCGCCGCGTAGGAATGACAGGTATCGAAGCATATGCCCGTCCTGTCATCCATTCCGACGTCTTTCGTCATTTTTGCAAGTTGCTCGAAGGTGTATCCCAGGTTGCTCCCCTGTCCGGCTGTGGATTCGAACAATACTCTCGGCCTTCCCTCGCCCGCCTTTTCAAGAATGTTTCTGACGTTCTCAGAAATTCTCTTCATCCCCTTTTCCTCGCCCGCACCAAGATGGGACCCGGGATGGAACACGAGGAATTCTATGTCCAATCTGCGCGCCCTGATTATCTCGTCAAGAAATGCATCCTTCGACATGCTGAGGGTATTCTTGTCGGTCGCTGCCAGATTGATAAGATACGAGTCGTGGACCATGACTTTGAGAATCCTGTGCTTCCTCACGTTCTCCTTGAAGCGCTCTATCTCGTCGTCATCGAGCTTCCTCGCCTTCCACTGCATCTGGTTTCGGGTGAATATCTGCATCGAGTCGCATTCGAGATCTCTCGCCCTCTCAGGAGCGAGATCGACTCCTCCCTGGACCGAGACATGAGCCCCAAGCAATCCCAAGACCTATCAGCTCCGCTGTCAAGTAAGCACTGCTCATGAGAAATATGTTGTCAATGAAGGTGAGACGAGGTTGAAGATGCGCGGCCTACTTTCTTTCCATCTTCTGATACTTTCTTCTGTCCGGTATTCCGCCCTGGCCCTTCCTCCCGGAAGTGTACTCCTCGTTAACATAAAGTCCGCAAAGGCACCGGCCGTATTCCTCAAGGTCAGGATCGCGATAGACGCACGGGCAGATGATGTCGGCGTCCAGCTCTCTTTTTCCATCGGCGACCCTGCACGGGCAAGAAGCATATCCGAACTTCTTCTTGTTCATCAGAAGCCCCTCGACGATGAGCCGAAGGTACTTCTCGTCTGGGTTGAGAGTGTAGTTAGTGCTCGCGGCGAATTTCCTTAGGACGTTTGTGTATTTCTCCACCTCTTCGTCCCATTTCGGATCCTTCTCGGTCATAGCCTCAGCGCCTTTCTGAGTTTAGTCTCATTGAACCCCTCGATGACCAGCTCGTCGATCATGATTATCGGATAGCCGCAATCCTCGCAGACCTTGTCCACTTCCTTCATTACGCTCTTTCTTTTCTCGCCTTCCAGAAGATCTACGTCGGTATAATCGAACGGTATGCCTTCCTCGGCCATGAACATCTTGAACGCTCGACAATACGGGCAGGTGCTCAACGTGTATGCCTTAACCTTTGGATGTGCCATTTGCTTCACCGATCATTTATCACAATTGAGAGTCTTGAGTGTTAGATATAACTTTGTGAAGATGCTGGAAATCGATTCATGAGAAATGTATCTTGACGAGGTGTGTGCCAGAGTCGAGCTTCGTCTCGATCCTGTACCCGCTGTCTCTGAACAGCTCCATCATACGCTCGTTATCGGACATGACTTCCGCCGTGAATCCTTTGATTCCCTTGATTTTTGCTATCTTTGCGAGGTGCGCCAGCATGAACCGTCCTATCCCCTTGTCCTGATATTCGTCCGTTATCACGATGGCAAACTCTGCCCAGTTGGTCCTCATATCGAGATCGTATCTAGCTATCCCGACTATTTTTTCTCCTGCGGGACTAGGTACGGAGGCGACTATCGCGAATCTCTCGTTGTAGTCCACATCCATGTAATATTGGACGTCCCTGTATGGCACTCCCTTCAGAAAGCCGAAGAAGCGGTGATAGACGCTTTCCGGGGACAAGGTGTGAAAGAAATCGAGCCATGCCTCCTCATCAGTCGGTCTTATCGGCCGTACGAAAAGAATCTCTCCGCCAGAAAGCTTGAATTCGGTTTCGCACTCCTCGGGATATACAACCCCGGAGAAGGGCCG
>JAOUEZ010000190.1 GCA_029858465.1 Thermoplasmata archaeon
TCAAGGGCTCTCAGACGACAAAGGATAAGCTGTATGTCCTAACAGAAAATGGTCAGATCCGATATACTACGGACGGTGGGTCAACATGGAGCAATCTTGGAAATCTGCCTACCCCTGGAGGGGGGAACAGCAGCAAGTATGTCTCGATTGCTAAAGATACTGATGGCAATTTCTGGACTATTACAGATACAGGCTGGTGCTTCAAATCGACTGATTCCGGGTCCACTTGGACATATACAGGGAGGCCAACGACCTCGGACATTATTGCGCTAGCAGCCCCGATACCCGAATTCGAGAGTGTTATGCTTCCCGTTGTCTTCATGTTCGTAGTCATTTTCGTAATGAGGAGATATGGGCGAATCAAACGAGAGGCTTGTTGAAAAATCGGCTATAAAAATCCGCATTGGTATAAAATATTTTCATTGAAAAAACGTCATCTTATTTTCATCCAAAAACATAATCTCAGAATGACTAATTATTATCAAAATCGATTACGAATAAAGTGATTTTCTTGAAGGATTTTGTCTTGCGCCAGACATCTCTTTTTTAAAAAGAGTTTTATAGATTGAGATAGTTTAGCATGATGAGGGGGTTTTACTAGGAATGATTAAAAAAACACGCATTCTAGTAATAAGTTTTACAGTGATTTTTGTGTTGATTGCCCCGTGCCTTAGCGGAAATATTGCCTCTGCAAAGGAAGGGAAAAGACCAATGATGTACAACCTGTATTTTGGGGACCTGCACACCCACACAGCGTACTCAGACGCTTGGGAAGGCACCCCGTGGGACGCCTACCAATCCGCCATTGATGCTGGTGCGGACTATATGGCGATTACGGACCACGTTTCGGCATGGAACGCGTATAGCGGACTGGCCATGGACCCTGAGGAGTGGGCTGACACTCTAGCGGCAGCAGATTATTTCACATCAAATAAGTTCGTAGCGATGGCGGGTTACGAGGCATGGATGCTCGCACACCTAGGGGAGATCAATGTGTTCAACAATCGAGAGCTTCCCAAGGAGGAACCTCTTGGATATAAGTTCGACAGGCTCTCTGACATGTATGACTGGCTCGCGCAACACCCAGGCGCTATTGGTCAATTCAACCATCCGTACTATATGACCGATGACTTCGAGGAATACAGTTACTACACTGAGACAAGAGACAGCGCCATGAACATCATCGAGGTGTGGAACTCTGAGTTCACCGAGGACAGCTATGTCATGGCTTTGGACGCAGGCTGGCACGTAATGCCCTCTGTTAACTCGGACACGCACAATCCAGACTGGATTGCGGGTTATGAGATGAGGACAGTGCTGCTCGCGGAGAAGCTCACCCCAGAGAACCTATACGCAGCCATGAGCGCGTGCCGGGGCTACGGCACCCTTGACAAGAACCTGCGGATTTACTACACACTCAACGATGCCATAATGGGATCGACGCTTGAATCAGTGGCTGATACATACACGGTGAAAGTCCATATTGAGGATCCTGACGGAGTTGCGTCCGATGCCATCACAAAAGTGGAGGTAATATCTGACGGAGGTGTAGTCGTCGCAAGTATGAATGCCGACAGCACAGTCGTCGATTGGGAAGTGACATTGTCCTCCGAGGATGCAAGATACTTCTATATCAGAGTGACAACTGCATCCAATCTCGATGGTGTCGAAGGAGTGACAGCCTGGACAGCTCCAGTCTGGACAGGGCTCTGAAAACCATTAATATATCTCAGGGATGAGGTTCAAACCCTCCTCCCAAATATCAATTTTTTAAGATTCTATTGCGGAATTCATTTTAATTGATTTGTAGTCAGACAACAATTAGATCATTCTGGATCTCGCCGAGCAGCTTTGCCTCTCTTTCCGTGAAAATGATTGTGTTTATCTGCAACGAGGCGCCGGCTCTTCTCGGCAAGAAGAAATTGCTCTCATAATTTATGACGGTGCCAGGAACGAACAGTCTGTCCTTCTGGTCTGTGTATGCATCATAGGCAAATGATCCTACCCAGTCAGGAGGGAATGCGATTCCGAGCTCGTATCCTCCATACCATAAGTTGTTCTTTTCGATTCCCGTTTTTTCGTAATAAGCCTTCAGAGAGTTCATCATATCTTCGACCGAGAGGTTCGGCGTGATCATTTTTCTGATAAGATCGAATGAGCCAGCCGATGATTGGACAACCTTCTTGACCGCAGGATGAGCATTGCCGATTGAAAGCGTGCGAGCCATATTTGCATGATATCTGTTGTAGACGCCGCAAATGTCAATGTTTACGATATCTCCTTTTGCTATTCTCTTCCTGGAAGATAGAGCATGCATGCACGCGCTCTTTTTCCCTGATGAGACTGGTAGAGTGATTGCAGGGTTCTCTCCCCCTGCTTTGGCCATCACCTTGATTATCTCTCCATAGACTTCGAGCTCCGTCATTCCAGCCTTCACTGTCTCTATTGCCGCCCGCATCCCGATATCGGCTATGCGAGCGGCCTTCTCGGTATATTCAATCTCCTTTGGCGATTTCATCGTCCTTAGACCTCTGACAATATCTGTTCCATCGATGACCCTACATCTGTTTTTTTCGAGCTTCTTCTGAAACATCTCACTTACTGCCCTGTTCGGCCTGTAGCTCCACATTTCAACGCCAATCTTACCGGTCAACCAATTCTCCTTCTTGAGTTCTCCGACAATCCAATCGAGCATTGAACGCCCTGCTTCCTCAGGAAATATC
>JAOUEZ010000191.1 GCA_029858465.1 Thermoplasmata archaeon
CAGTCATCCTCTCGTCAGGAGATAAGGCTTTTTCTGAAAAGTTATCCATCGCGACTGACTTCTCAGGGAAGTATGACGTCGCAAGAGGGAAATGACGGTAAATATCATCCATCTGGAAACTCTACTGAACTCTTCTGTTGGCAACATAATGAAAATGGAAGTTGGAATTGTTCTCAAAGATACATTTGAGAATTAATAATGGAACCTTTCCACAAGGACTATTCCTACAAGATCCGCGAGAAATTCTAGCCAAAATATGCTCTCGCGTTCCGGAAGCTTTCCATCAGGAGTATTGTCTCCATCGATCCATCCCAATAACTTGCCTTCTCGGTTGAAAAAACGACAGCCTATCCAATCATCTTCCCGCATTGAGTCCAAGGATTGTCGTTCCTTTCCAATCTCACTTGGACGGCGAAACATGATCTCTTCCCCGGGCATAAATGGATGCAACTCCCCCGGGTAATAGAGTACGGTCTTGCTCAATATGATTCGGGGATACTTCTGAAGATCATTGGCAACTTCGAGAGAATATTCCATTTTTTTGAGGGCTTCTTCAGCTTCCTTTCTTAGACCTACAGTAGCCACATATCTGAATTTTCCGTCTTTTGGATCAATCAAAGCAATCGATCCAACCATGAAACCGAGATGACGGCAAATCGTCATAGCGATTTCATTCAGAAAGGAATCCAGTGTGGTATGAGGATCAAGCCCTATGGTGAGGAGCTTATGAGAATGCCTGATCATTCTCTCGTTGCGGCTTGTCGGAATCGAGTTGTATTTCTTCTTAACGAACTCGGTGAATTCCTCAATAGACACCATTGGGTTTCGAAAATTGAATCAAACTACTAAGATATATCAATTTCTTATCAATAAAAAATCTGCAAACACATAATTTAAAAACAGATTACTTATCTGAGTCATCAGACAAATCGGTGAGTCAAATGAAAGCTCTAGTTGTCTATGACTCTGTCTATGGAAATACTGAGAAAATCGCCAAAGCTATTGGTCATGCCATTGACGGAGAGATAAAAGTGATCAGTGCAGGCGAGGCGGATCCTGCAGATATCAAATCAATCGACATCCTTATCGTCGGATCTCCGACTCATGGAGGCAGACCGACGCCAGCGATTCAAGACTTCCTTGACAAAGTTACGGGGTCTGATATTAAGAGTATCAAAGTAGCTGCATTCGATACCAGATCCTCGTCGAGACTGGTTAGAATTTTTGGCTATGCCGCAGAAAAAATCGCCAGCAGTCTGACATCAAAGGGCGGTACTCTCATTTTGTCTCCCGAAGCATTTTTCGTTAAGGCAACAAAAGGGCCGCTTAAAGAAGGAGAATTAGAGCGCGCTGCTGATTGGGCGAAAGAAATTACAGAATGATCCGGCTTCAATGCGTCGACATAGAATATGATTTCTGCGACGATTAGCAATTCACAGAGAAATTCTCTCTTCTGAAAAATGGAATTATTATGCGTAAAAGAAAATCTCTGTGACGAGTGTCTTTTCGACAGGATTACAGGCGATTTACTGGACATGCCAGTGCGGATCTGCCTCATTATCAGTTTCGATAAATTACGACTGCCGAATATTTATATGTCGTCAGCAAGTAGTTCATCATCCATCGATAAATTTCAGCATCGGGTGGCCAAATGAGAGCTCTATTGCTTGACGACCCCATCGGCAGTCTATCTCACCTCGAAGAGAAGTTCAATAATAAAGGTATTGAGACCGTTAGAGTCTGGGATGTCGTCGAAGCGGGCAATAAATTTTCCACGGAACACTTTGACGGTGTGATTGCAAGCACGATTTCTATTCTCGGTGATGCGATTGACTTTTGTCTCACTTCAAAAAAGGAAGCGGATTCACCTCTGATGACATGTATCTACTCACCGTATCCAATTAACGACGATGACAAGTCTTTCTTAAAGTCACTCGGCAATGATCTGATCTTCTCCTCGGATAATGACGGCAACATGGTGAGCGAGATCCAGGAATTGCTTGAATCCGGTGAAATCGGCACCTCAAATGTCGCAGAAGAGTATGACAGACAGAAGGTCATGAAGATAATCAAAGCCTCGTATGAGGCATCACTCAAAGATCTTGCCTCGAAGGCTCTGAAGCTTGAGGAGATACTCGAGAACGCAAGTGATGTCATTTATGAACTCGATCCTTACGGACGAATTATACTCATAAGCAAAGTCATCGAGAAGTTGACAGGATACTCCAGAGATGAGCTCATAGGCATGAGCGCGCTCGATGTGACATCTGCTGACTCTCTTGAAGTTGTGGCAGACCACATATCAATGCTTCTCACGGGGAATGTTGATCCACCTGCCGTCGAGGTAGGCGTGCAATGCAAGAACGGTCATGTGATTCCTGCGGAGATGATAGTCAGACCGATCAGGCACAGGAATCAAGTGGTTGGAATACTCGGTATAGGAAGAAATGTCGAAGAGAGGAAGAGGCTTGAGGAGAGCATTAGGAGAGTCATCAACGAGAAGGACTTCTATCTTGATCTGATGTCTCACGACCTGCAGAATTTCAATACAGCAATCGTCGGATATCTTGAGATGATCCTCGCATCTGAGGGGCTTGACCCAAAGGTGGAGCGATTCGCAAAGGGTGCTTTCCGACAGGTCATGCAGACAGCGCAACTTATAGCCCACATCAAGAGAGTTGCGTACATCCGAAAGTTGGCCTCCGGTAACAAGGAAAAA
>JAOUEZ010000192.1 GCA_029858465.1 Thermoplasmata archaeon
CCAGTCGGGAGACAAGTACTTGAAAAAAGCCCTCTCAGGATGAGGCATCAACCCCATCACATTCCCCATTGAGTTGCAGATGCCTGCGATGCCCGAGATCGATCCGTTGGGGCACCATGGATAATCGGAATAATTGCCCGTGAGGTCGACATATCTGAAGACAATCTGATCCTCATCGCTGAGCCGTTTGAGCATCTTCTCCTGCTTGTCCGCAGGGAACATCAATTTGCCTTCGGCATGTGCGGATGGAAACATGACGACCTTTCCCTTTTGCAGCATGGAGGTGAATATGCACTTTTTCGAATTCTCATTGATCAAATATGTCGGGCGACATTCAAACCTATTGGAATCATTGATGTTCAATACCGCCTGCGGAACGGCGGAAATTGATTCTTCCATCGCTGGCAAAAGACCTGATTCTATTAGAACCTGGAAGCCGTTGCATATTCCGAGCACCGGGTATCCCTGCTCTACGAACATGCGGAGCTGCTTCTCAAGTGCGCTCTTCAGCCTGGCTGCGAAGATAGCTCCGGCGCGTATATAGTCTCCTGCAGAGAATCCCCCAGGTATGATGAGCATCTGATAATCGAGGATATCTCTCCTTCTCTCTTCGTTTATCCCTGTTCCGATCAATTGTTTCAGGTGAACTATCTCTGGGTCGGCACCGAGTCTTCTGATGCAGTCATGGGTTTCCTGTTCACAGTTGGTGCCCTCGATGCGCAAGACGCACACCTTGACATCTTCTCTCAGCATCCGGAAATCACCCCATCAGCTCCCAGATGGTCTCTGCCCATCTCTTCTCAATATCGGCCACAGGCATCTCGAACAGAATCTCTTCGTCCTCATGAATCAGAACAGATTCTCCCTTCACCTCTCCGATCCTTGTTACTTTCAAACCTTCGACGGCCTCTATCTCTGTCCCATCTTGCACCTCAATTAACCAGCGAGTCGGAGATTCCGAAAACAGCTTGATGTCCGACCTCAGCGACTCATCCATCTGCGAGATATCGAGATTCACGCCAAGCGCGCCGCCGATAGCCATTTCGCATACTGCGACCGCGAGGCCGCCATCGGAGACATCATGGCAGCTTAGTATCTTCTTTTCCGAGATCAAGTTGAGAATGAAATCAATCGACGCTTTCAGAGCAGGAATATCCACGGTCGGTACTTTTGATGAGCTCGCATTCATCTCTTGAAAATACTGCGACCCAGCCATTGCATCCTGCGTCACTCCAACGAGATATAATGCGGATCCTTCTTTTTTAAGATCCGCGGTCACGCAGTTGGAGATGTCATCGACAAGCCCGCATCCCAATGCGACGGGCGTCGGGAGCACGGTCCCATGATGCGACTCGTTATAGAAGCTGACATTTCCGGAAGGTATCGGCATGCTCAAAAGCGCCGCGACCTCTCCCATGCCTCTTACCGCCTCTCGGAATGATCCTAATACGTTTGGTTTCTCGGGATTGCCAAAGTTGAGGCAATCTGTCAATGAGTGGGGTCGCGCGCCGACCGAGACGAGGTTCCTGCATATCTCGTCAATTATCATCATTCCGCCCTTGTGCGGATCCATCGCCACAGCCCACGGATTTGATGAGACCGTGATTGCCAATCCCTTCATCGAATCCTCCAACGGTTTCAGGACGGCCGCATCTCCATGAGTCGAATGGCCGGGAATGCCCTGAAGAGGTTTCACGACAGTTCTTCCTCGAACCTCATGGTCATATTGTCGGATCACCCAATCTTTGTTGCAGTTGTCCAGCGAAGACAGAAGGTTGAGGATGATGTCCTCGTATCCTTCCGGCTCTTCGGGATATTCCTCGGGGAACTCCTCTGCCGGTACAATGATCTTCACAGGTCGGCAGTAGACAGGACCAGCGGTCAGGAACTCGAGATCCATCTCGAACACCTTCACCTGCTCAAAGTGCAGTGTCACGACCTTCTCAGGGACTGTTTTCCCTATCGGAGTCGCGGGCACATCGTAAAGCGAGAAGATTTCAAGGACTTCATCGAGGTGCTTATCCTTGACGGACAGCATCATCCTCTCTTGGGATTCGGATACCCATATCTCCCAAGGAGCAAGCCCGGCCTCTTTCAGCGGCACTTTGTCTAGATCGACGACCGCTCCGCAATCGCCGGACAATGCGATCTCCCCGACGACACAGCTCAGTCCTCCGCCTCCGAGGTCCTTCATTCCGCTGATAAGTCTAGCCTTGTTCGCTTCGAGTACCGCGTGGATTAGCGGCTCCTTCATTATCGGATCCCCGAGCTGGACCGCGCCTCTGGATTCCTCATCGCTCTTTTCCGTTAGCACGGCGGACGCGAAGGTGACGCCATGGATTCCGTCTCTGCCGGTCCTTCCTCCCACAAGAACAAGATGCTCTCCGGGTCCTCCGACCGCATTCTTTTTCAAATCATCAATATCTGCAATTCCGACGCAGCCGACATTCACCAGGCAATTACCGATGTACCCCTTGTCGAACCATATGCCGCCCGACACGGTCGGCAGCCCGACCCTGTTGCCATAATCGCGTATCCCGGCAACGACCCCTGAGAAAAGGTACTTCGGATGTTTTATTCCAGCGGGCACCTCCTCCTGGGGGACGGTCAACGGGCCGAAGAACAGCGGGTCAATCAATGCTATCGGCTGGCAGCCCATGCACAGGACATCTCTAATGATGCCTCCTATTCCGGTCGCGGCACCGCCG
>JAOUEZ010000193.1 GCA_029858465.1 Thermoplasmata archaeon
CAAGCTGCAGACATTCTTTGCTACAGGAAAGCTGCTGAGCGCGCATATTGACATTATATCTAGCCCCAGCTACACGGCTGATATTGAGAAGAAGATCTTCAAAGGGATGCACGGCCCGAAGGAGATAGTGATAATCTTCGTCGATTCCGGAAGGAACGAGCTGGGCAACTCCGAGCTACTATACTGCATAAACTGCGGCAATTGCCTTCTAACCTGTCCAGTGTACGATATCATCGGGCCTGCCTTCGGGTCCAGAGGGCACAATGGAGGAATAGGCGTAGCTTTGGTGGGAAAGCAGAGAAACGCGATGGATGCGGATGAGAGAGGTCTGTTCCTCTGCTCTTCATGCGGCATATGCAAGGAACAGTGTCCGGTCAATATCGACATCCGCCCCGACATCTACGAGATAAGGGGAGAGGCTCTGAAAGATGATCAGGTCGCCGAGGAACAGAAAAGCGCGCTCGCGAGCATAAGAAATTATGACAATCCTTGGATGCAGCCGCGCTCCGCAAGGACGAGATGGGCAAAGACATTGGAACTCCCTGTGAAAGGAGAATATCTCTACTATCCGGGCTGCTCCATATCCTATCTGCATCCCGAGATAGCCAAAAAGACCGTCGGACTGCTGAGAGAGGCAGGCATAGAGCCTGCATATCTCGGAGAAAGAGAGGTATGTTGCGGGTCTATCGGGAGAAAGCTGGGAGATCAAGAACAATTCAATGATCAAATGAAGCGGCTCTTTAACGAGATCGAGGAGACGGGCGCCAAAAAGGTGATCACATCCTGTCCTGGCTGCATGATATCCCTGAACATGGGCAAGGAGCTTCTCAACAAGAAAGATGTTGAAATAATTCACATCACGCAAGCGCTCTCGGGTTTGCCAAAGGAATTCGCGGTTTCGGACAAGAAGATCACAGTCACATATCATGACCCTTGCGAACTGGGGAGAGGACTCGGCATTTTTGACCCACCTCGCGACCTGATTCGAAACATCGATGGGGTGAACCTCAAGGAGATGGAAAGATCGGGCAAGGAAAGCGCATGCTGCGGCGCAGGCGCAGGTTTGAGATCGGGCTATCCCGAGCTTGCGAGGGCAATCTCTGACAAGCGTTTGAATATGGCAAGAGGAACCGGTGCGTCAGTGCTTCTCACGTGTTGTCCTTGGTGCTTGGAGAATCTGTCGGAGATTTCTGAGAGCATGGACGTACGCGATCTGGTCGATCTCCTTTATGATCTCAGACGGTCTCGGAAAGCTTGAGGACCGACAGGTCTTCATATAGCGCGCCGGAAGGAGTGAGCGTGCTTTTTTTCAGGCGTATATCGATCACTTTGAACGATCCGAAGCTCTCGTCCTCAAATTCCCTCAGAATGTTCATCGCTTTGTCGATATCTTTTGGGCTCTTGACCCGGGCGATTGTGATGTGCGGTGTGAACGCCCTTTTCTCGGGCTCAAATCCAATCCTGACCATACTCTCATCTACTCGCCTTGCCAATTCAACCAGTTGCCCGTTGTCCTGGAGTCCCGCCCAAAGAACCCGTGGATTTCGAGGATTCGGAAAGCAACCAGAACCTTTGATCTCAACTTCGAATTGCATGAAAGACGTCGCGATTTCTCGAAGAATCTCCGAGATCTTTTCAACCGAAGCTTCCGGTATATCGCCGAGAAATTTCAGGGTGACATGAACGCCTTCCGCCCTGGGTACGGAAAGCCTAGACCCAGAGTCTTTCAATCGCCCGAGGAAATTCCTGAGTGACTCAGATTCCGGGATGTCGACCGCAACAAATGTCCTTATCACAGCATATCACTCCTTGAGTTCTGATTGCAGCTCAACTTGCTCAGCTGCCTTTTTAAAGGCGTTATAAGCCTCGTCTCCATAGAGCACGAAGCGAATGAGACTCAGAGCCGAATTCTGAATATCAGGCTCACCAAGAGAAGCTTCTATCATGATTTCAGCAGCTTTATTCAAGGGAAATCCTCCGACCCCTGTGCCGAGCGCGGGGAAGGCGATTGATCGTATCCCGAGCTTGATTGCGATCCTTATTGAGGACCTCGTGGCGTTTTCGATCTTCTGCTCATCAGTTGAGAGGTCCTGGCCCATGACCGCGGCATGAATGACGTATTTTGCCTTCAACCTGCCTGCTGACGTATGCACGGCATCGCCGACGCCTATCGGGCCTTTCGATACAGCCTCCCTCTCGATTTCCTCTCCGCCCGCTCTCTTGATTGCGCCCGCGACCCCCGCACCCATCCAAAGATAGTTGTTTGCAGCATTCACGATCGCATCGACGTCCTGTGATGCGATGTCTCCTTTGACTATCTCGATCTTTATCCTGCCGGCAGTCATCCACCGATCCCCATAGACTCTATCCGTCTGATTTTCCTGCGGCTCCATGAGAACGCGCCAAATGCCAGCCCTATAGCTATAAGAAGAACCAGCAGATAGGATATCTCTCCGACGCTTCCCTCCAGCAAAGGACCCGATGACGCTAACAGATTGAACACCCCATGCAGAAGGACTGCAAGGAGATAATACATGATCCATGATTTGCCAAGGAATTTCTTGGATGTGAGACCGTAGCCGACAATCGAACTTGCACTGGCATGCAAGAGCGCAGAAGATATAGTCCTCACAATCACCGTTCCGACCAGAAGCGTTGTGCCTCCTTCAAGATAGGCTGACGTCTCGTAGAAGAAGTTCTCGG
>JAOUEZ010000024.1 GCA_029858465.1 Thermoplasmata archaeon
TCCAGGTTTTCCTGTCGAGGCGAAGCGCGTCTACTGGGCAAACAGATACGCATACGCCGCACTGAGTGCACTTTTCCTCGTCCTTCCTGACGCCTTCCTCGATCGATTGGACGACGACTTCTCTCGATTTCAGGTATTGAATGCCCTTCTTTATCGCCTCGGAGCGTCCCATTAGCTCAAGAACCATCTTGCCCCCCTTCTCATCAATCTGCGCGCGCAGAATGTTCAATTTGATGTGGAAGTTCTCGACGAGCGAATAGGTTATCGGCTCTTGTGCCGCCTTGTGCGGGAAGGTCAAGACATATTTCGTCTTCATTTGCTCGCCTCCTCCCTGGTCCGAACATCCAATGGCTTGAATACTGTCTCGAGGTCGAACTTCTGAATCGGTTCCTGGATATGGAACTGACCTTTCGAGATCGATTTCTTCAGCTCGCCCGATATTTGCTTCGCCTTGTAGATGCTCGAGAGTGACGATGTGAATACCTTCTTTCCCTTTATGTCGATGACTCCGCTCTTGAGCTCGGCATAATTTACTTCCCTGATCACGGCTCGAGATCTCTTCTGTTCGCTGTAATCGAATAATGCTGAGAAGATCTCCTCGTCTCTTACAGCGCAATATTTCGCCATTTCGAGATCGAGTATCGGTATTGGGACCCCGATGCCGACGGCAAGAGTAGTCCCATACCGGTGCATTATCATTGCTCGGAGATATTCCGCGGACATTTTCTTCAGGTCACCGATCACCATCAGTGTGCCCGCGGGCCTTCTCGGCGTGCCGTTTGGCGACCTCGGCGGCTTGCCATTGAATTGCGTCCCCTCCCATATGACATATCCCTGTGCTCCGCCCAGGAATATCCTCGTCCCGACTCCGATCGTCCTGAAGAACGGGTCATTCAATAGCGGGCTGAGTTCTCCCGCGGAGCAATAGGTAGCGTTCCCGTAATCCGGGAGCAGTTTGCCCATGTATGTGTATATCAGCTTGTCAGAGCTGTTCGTCGCCACCGCATAGTTCTGGTAGCAGTTCCTCGGATTGAGTAATACGGCCTGGTTGATGGTCTTCAGAGAAATCCATGTGTCAATGTCTCTCTTTGGATAGCAGTCCGTCCCGTAAGAGATGGATCTCAGCCTCACGGCCTTTCCGCGCACCAGATCCTCAATTACGTGCGCTCCGCCATGAAACATGTTCAGCGTGTCGTCGAGTTCCGTTGCGCCGATATATGCATCGACCGCGGCGACTCCGGTGTATGCCGGTACGTCATCCAGCCAGACCTTCTGCATCTTGATCGGCGGATCCGAGTGACCGAAGTTCAGCATGGCGCCGGAGGAGCACATGGCGCCAAACGTACCCGTGGTCACTACGTCGACCTCTTTAGCGACTTTCTCGAGGCCGTCGCTTGCCACTTTGGCCTTGAATTCCTCTGACGTCATAACCGAGACATTTTTCGATTCGATTTTCTTGTTTATCTCGGCATATGTCCTTATTGCTTTTTTTTCGGTCATTTTTTCGCTCCTCCTCTATATGGTTCTTGAAGGATCAAGAACAGTGATTTCAGATCATCCCTTCATGGATTGCGCATTCGGCGTTGAGCACAGAACCTCCAGCGCTACCCCTTATTGTGTTGTGCACAAGGCAGAAAAATCTTAGCACATCTCCGTCGACCCTTATCCTCCCAACGGTCACTGCCATGCCCTTTGTCCTGTCAGATGATCCTGCAAGTGCGTCAAGAATCGGCTGAGGCCTGTTTTCCTCGTTTCTGACGATTATGGGTCTTTTCGGGGCCGTTGGAAGTTTCAATATCTGAGGCTTCCCCTCAAATCTCGCGAAAGTCTCGGTAATTTCATCTGCGTTTGGCGCCTTGCCGGCGAATTGAATCGTGACTGCCTCGAGATGGCCATCTCTGCTCGGTATCCTGACACAATTTGCGAATATGTCGATATCGATGGGGCGGATCGAGGTTCCGTCGAACCTGCCTAATATTTTCTTCGCCTCCCTGTTCATCTTGACCTCTTCATTCTTGATGAACGGGATGCAGTTCGCGTTGATGTCCAACGACGGCACGCCGGGATATCCTGCTCCCGATATGGCTTGATACGTGCTTACGAAGACTCTTGGAAATTCGTATTTGTCCACAAGAGGCTTGAGCGCCACCGAAAGTCCGGTCACGGAGCAGTTCGCATTTGTGACGATGAACCCCCTCGTGCCCTTCTTCTTCCTTTGCAATTCCACGATTTTGATATGATCGTAATTGATCTCCGGTATCAGAATGGGCGTCAGATCGTCCATTCTGTATGCAGCGGCGTTCGAGAAGACTGCCAGGCCTGCGGATGCCGCGTCAGGCTCCACCTTTTTGGCGAGGTCGGCAGGCAACGCGCAGAAGGCGATTTTCGCCTTTTGCTTTACCGCGTCCTGTATGTCAAGCTTCTCCAGCTTCATTGAGGCAATATCGTCATTCAACACCGCATCCGGGAGCTTCCATATTTCCGAAAGCTTCTTTCCTTTGGACCTCTCAGAAGAGTAAACTGCAACGAGATCTACCTGGGGGTGGTCCTGAAGGCTCGCCACGAATCTCTGGCCGACCATCCCAGACGCGCCGAATAGGGCCGCTGGTATCCTGTCCATCTTCTCTATCTCCTCTCGAAGTATTTTCTTCCTTTTTCCATGAGTCTTCTGAATTTCGAGCTGGAATCACTCGCGAGCGCCTCGACGAGCTCCCCCTGAGCAGCTCCGAGCTCTTCATAGAGCTTGCCCAGGTGCCCGCTCAGCTTCTGAATCTCGAAGTAGAGGTCCGGATCTTGCACAGCAACGTTTTCCGCATTCAACAGCTGCTTGCGGCAAATCGGACTAGCAGCAGATTCTAGATTAGTTATTTGAATTTTGCTATTGGATAACACTGTAAAGTAGATAATGTTGATTGCATGAGTGAGCTGCAGTATGTAGGACATCATCTCGTCATGTTGGTCGAACGGGACCGTCATCAGCGTCGAGCCCTGTTCGTTGAAAGCTTCCCAAATGGGATCGTTTTCGAATTCGCCCTCGTTACCGCAGAATATTACGGGCAGCTTTCTGAAGGATCTGATATTCGGTCCAAACATCGGATGGAGGCTGATGACCTTCGATCCTTTCTTATCAGCGCGAGATATCGACGGTCTGATATGATTCTTCATGCTGCATATCTCGTAGATTGTCTTGCCGGGAAATGCAGATGCCGCTTTCTCTATCACTTCCCCGGTCACTCTCATCTGAACCGACACGATCACAAAGGAGGGCTCAGCGGGACCGATTTCCGCCTCCTTCATCGCGGGGTATGCGAGGAACTTGCCGGACGATCTAACGATGATCGGTTCGTAGCCTTTTGCAATCATTAGCTCGCAGAGTAGTCTGCCGATTCCCCCGGCTCCGCCATAAATTACACATTTCCCATTTGTCTTCTGTTCTTTCTTCGATTCCTTGAGCAGCTCCTGCTCTTCAGTTGAAATCTCCATGAGCCTGAAGAAAATGTCCTTCATCGCCTCAGGCAATATCCCCAGTTCCTTCGCCTTGTCCTCGATCCGGTCGATCACCTTTTTCTCAACCTCTGGCTGTCGGATGTCGACCTCCGATGAGATCTTCAGGATTCCGATCCTCTTCGCCACCGCTATCCTCTCGGATATCAGTTCAAGGATCTCGTTATCGATGTCTGCTATCTTGTCCCTCAGTTCATCAATAATTTTGTCTGTCAGAATAGACCCCCTGTTATCATGAGATCGAGAATACCGATTGAAACGACCGATTCGACGACCGGCACTGCGCGCGGCACGATGCATGGGTCATGCCTGCCGGTCACCTGCAGGTCCGTCTCCTTCATCTTCTGAAGATTGACGCTTTTCTGAGTTTTCGCGATCGAAGGAGTCGGCTTGACCGCCACCCTTAGTATCAGAGGCATCCCGTTGGTAATCCCACCGAGAATTCCTCCTGAGTTGTTCGTCTCCGTGACGATTTTCCCGTTCCTTATCTTGAACTGGTCGTTGTTCTCGCTACCGCGCATGTCGGCAACCTGAAAACCGGCACCGAACTCGACCCCCTTTATCGCAGGTATCGAGAATATCAGTTGGGATAGCAGGCTTTCGACGGAATCGAAGAACGGCTCGCCTGCTCCAACGGGCAGACCTGTTGCTATGCACTCGATGATACCTCCTACGCTGTCCTGATCCCTTTTCGCATCCAGGATTTCATTCTTCATCAGTTTGGCCAATGAGGGGTCAGCGCATCCTACGTCGTTTTTCCGCGCTATTCTTTCGATGTTTGGTACCGGCGGATTGGATTTCGCAGATATCCTTCCGATTTTGAGGCTGTGAGCAGCGACATGGATTCCCCTGCTCTCGAGCGCCTGCATCGCGATACTTCCGGATATCACAAGTGGAATGGTCATTCTTCCTGAGAACATGCCTCCGCCTCTGTGATCGTGATGTTCGCCGTATTTGGATATAGCAGTGTAATCCGCGTGACCTGGCCGCGGGATGCTTCTGAATACGTCGTACGCTTCTGACTCAGCATTCTTATTCTCGACGAATGCTGATATCGGAGCACCGGTCGTCACGCTGTCTATCAGGCCGGATAGAAGAATGACTCTGTCGCGCTCCTTCCTCGGCGAGCTCACATCCGAGTAGCCGGGCCGCCTCCTGTCTAGCTGTGACTGAACCTTGTCTCTGCTAATTCTTATGCCCGGAGGGCATCCGTCTATCACACAGCCCACGGCGGGGCCATGGCTGGTACCGAATATCGTTGTCCTGTAAGTGATCCCAATCGTGTTCATCGTATCACCAGTTGTATTATTCCTCCTAGTTTCTGGACATCCTCAAGGAAATTCGGATAGGATATCTTGAACGAAGACTCGTCATTCACAAGAACTCCTTGCTCAGATATCAGCCCGGCAATTGTCGCGGACATCATTATCCTGTGATCCGTCTCGGTGTCCACATTGCCGCCCTTTATTGAGCCCTTTCCTCTTATCACGCATCCGTCCTTCATGGCCTCGGCAGTCACGCCGAGATTCTCGAGCATGGCGACTGTCGTAGATATCCTGTCGCTCTCCTTGAACCTGAGATGCTCGCCGCCGAAGAGCCTTGATTCTCCCTTCGCCGTTGCTGCGAGCACGCTCAATATCGGAAATAGGTCAGGTGTGTCGTTCACATCGAATTCGAATGGGTTGTGCTCGGTCCCGCGGCATCTGACATGATTATCGCCGACATCTATCTCAGCTCCGTATCTTCTCAGCACTTCGAGGACCGCGGCATCGCCCTGCGGAGACGAGAGATTCAGACCCTTGACCGTTACTTCCCCTCCTGTAATCGCAGCAGCGCAAAGGAGGAAAGACGCCGAGGAGAAATCTCCGGGCACCTCGAACTTGCTGCCGACTGGTCTTTGCTTACCTCTCATTTCGAAACCGTTCGGCGTTCGATCAATTTCCACCCTGAAACGTTTCAACATGTGGAGCGAGATGTCTATATAGGATTTCGATTTCATTGCGCCGTTGATCTTGATCTTAGTAGGGGTCTTCTTCATCGGGCATGCTATTAATAATGCCGATATGAACTGTGAGCTGACGTTTCCAGCGATCTTCGCGCTCGTCCCCTCCATCGGGCCGCGGATCTTTATTGGGGGAAGCTCTTCCTCACCGGCTCCCGAGCAGTCGGCTCCCAACTCTCGAAGCGCGTTGAGCAACTGCTTCATGGGTCTCTTTCTGAGGCTCTCATCGCCCGTGATTTCGCTTCTCCCCTCCTGCAAAGCGGCCAATCCTGATATCAGGCGGAGCGTCGTGCCCGAGTTCTTCGCATCGATCGCGCTCTTTGCTGACGACAATCTCGGGCAACCGATCTTTACCGACACATTTGTCTTTTCAATCTCCGCCCCCATCAAGGCCAGGGCTGATAATGTCGCTTCCGTGTCTTCTGATGCGAGCGGTTTGAAAACCTCGAACTTGCCGCCGGTCATCGCACCGATCACGAACGCCCTGTGCGTGTAGCTCTTTGAGGGCGATGCGACCACCTCGCCATTCACCGTGCTCCTGAGTATCCTCAAAGCCGTGGTTTCACCTCCGGAGCCGGTGTGTTGTTCAGGCTTGCTACAATTACTGCAGAATCATCGCACGAGACTGCATCGAGGACATCATTGAACGATTTGCCCTTGGTGAGTATCGCCGTCGCAGGGCCGGTCCCGCTTATTCCTGCAGCGATCGCTCCCTTTCTCAGCGCAGCTTCCGCTACAGAATTATCAATATCCAACGATCTTGCCACCAGCTCTCCGTTCAATGTCAAAGCCGTGAAGAAATCGCCCTTCCTGACCAGCCTCTCCGCCTTTTCGAATTCCTTCCGGAGCAAAGAGAAGGTCCTCTGAGAAATGCCCCTTTTTCTTATCCTCCATTTGGGCACGTGGATTATGACTCTGATTTCATGAGAGGGCGATTCTGACCGGTTGAGTATCTTCATCTCACTGTTGTCCGTGACTGCAATGCCTCCAAAGTAGCAGGCGGTGGCATCATCGAACGCCCCGGTAACAGTGACCTTTGCACGCTTTGCCGCTTCGACGCCCAATTTGATCATGTCGATATCGTTGATGTTCGCATCTATGGCTCTCGCGGCTGCCAATGTAATCGCGTTCGCCGCGGCGCTGCTGCTCTTCAAGCCTCTGGAGACAGGGATTGTCGACTTCGTTTTCACGGTGATCTTGCCGATGGTCTCCTTGCACTGTGCGAACAATCCTCTGATGCATTCTCTCGCCAGCAGGTTGTTCTCCTCCCTCTCTTCAAGGAACACATCGATCTTACTCTCGCCCTCTTCAACAATGACCTCCGCATCTGTCTGAAGTGTGATTCCCATGGCCGCACCGGTCCCTGTCGGAATGGCATTCAATATGGATATCGCGCCTCTGCTGGATGCTATTCCTTTCCTCATTTTTTCATCGCCTCCAGCAACCGCTTCCTCATGCTTTCTACCGGCGCCTCTTTTCCGGTCCATATCTCGAAAGCTTTCGCTCCCTGATATAACAGCATGTCGAGGCCGGGTATCGCCTTGACATTGTGCTTCCGCGCTGAGGCGACTAGCGGGGTCTCGAGTGGATTGTAGACCATGTCCATCACCGCATCAGCCTTCATGATAAAGTCGTCGGGAATTATCGACGCATTGTCGAAACCGCTCATCCCAACAGGCGTAGCATTCACGAGCAGGTTGAAAGGCTTCTCCTTTTCAAGTGCGTCGAGAGATAAGGTCTTGATAAAGACCCTCATTGATCTCACAAGCTCCTCCGCTCTCTCTGGCGTTCTGTTGGCGATGACGATCTTCGCCCCCATCTTCCAAAGGGCAATGATCGCGGCTCTCGAGGCTCCTCCAGCACCGACTATCAACGCACGTTTATTTCTCGGGTTGTACCCGTTCGCTCTGAGCGCCTCCGAGAACCCATGAATGTCCGTGTTGAATCCTCTCAACTCTCCTTTCTCGTCGGCGACGATGGTGTTCACCGCACCTGCCCGCCTCGCGTCGTTATCGATGGAATCTACTGATGAAAATGCGACCTCCTTGTAAGGTATCGTCACATTGAATCCCCTGACACCGAGCTTTGAGGCGGTCCTGATGAAGTCCTTGACCTGGGATGAGTCGGGAATGTCGAAGGTCAGGTACGCTCCCGGCAACCCGATTGATTCGAATGCCGCATTGTGCATCGCCGGCGAGAGCGTGTGTCCGAGCGGATGACCGATGAGGCCTACGATTATGCTGTCCGCAGAATTCACCCTCAATTGATCGCCCAGAAGGAGCTGTCCAGACGCGACCTTTTCATTGTCGCTGAGCGCGCAGTAGACGATCTGCGAGCCGATGGAAGCAGCCAACGCTCTCGAGATCTCGCTGCCGGGACCCATTGTCATGATAGCATGGTTGGACAGCTGGTCCCTGTCTACCTTAGCCAGGATATCTGTGCATCGAATCACATCTTCGACCTTCACTGCCACTTTGCCTATCCCGCCAAGGCTGCAACAATCCCGAAGAATCTTGGAGACACCCTCAACAGGTTCATTTGAAAATATGTGCTTTGATACTATGATGCGGCTCTTATCTGATTGAGACTCATCGATTAATCTTCTGTCATTATCCAACTCAAGGTCGACGAACGCGGGTTCGATTCCGATTGCCTCTCGGATCCAATCCAATCTCTCTTTTACTGAGAGATCAGAGGCTCCCCCTTCTGATTTGCTGCGAAGAGTGATTATGCTCTTTCGAAGAATGTCTGAGAATTCATGCCTTATTTTCCCGATGTCGGAATTTTTAATCAGGTCCGCCCGTATCTCTACAAGATCCGCTCCGCTGGATATCGCCTTGTCAGCCATTTTCCTGGCGGCCTTCGCATCCCCTCCTGAGACAGGGACGCATATCTTCGTCATTCATTTCTCCTTGATCGTTTCCTTGACGGAATTGCCGAAATGTCTGCCTCCAGCCTCAATCCTCATGCAGATTTTGTCCCCGGGCTTCAGGTCTGTGACCGATATCGGTTTCTTGCCCGAGATCAGCCTTATCGTCTCGGCATTTTGCACTATTGTCGAATATGTCCTTCCGGCGACCTCTGCCTCGATGAGCAGCAGCGGGCGCCGCTCAATCTTCGATCTTCCGACGACTGCCGACTTCGTCTTCCCCTTGCTGTCAACTATTAAGACTTCGTCTCCCGCGTTGAGCTCGGAAAGATATTTCGTGTTGCCGTCGGGCATGAGAGTGTAAGCGTGTACTGCTCCGGCGTTGATCCTGAACGGTCTTGAGGCGACATACTCCGATTCGAGCGTCTCGGCATGCACCAGGAACATCCCTGAGGAAGAGTTGCCTATCAGCATCCCCTCGCCCTGATTGAGCATTGAACAGGTATCGATACAGACCCGGTCCCCTAGACTCACCTGCTTTATTCTCGTGACCGTCCCCGCCATGAGACGTATGTCCGGGATTATCTTCGCCACGATTGCTGAGAGTTTTGAGATGTCCTGCGGGGAGGAGGGGGCGACGACTATGCCATCCGCTCCCTTCTCCATCGTCTCCAGGAACAATTTCGCGTCGTCGACATTGTCCGCACGCACGAACAGTTTGCTCTTCGATTTCGCGAATTTTACGATCAGATTCTCGAGGGGTATGACCTTCCAATCTGTTGCCTCGATGATGACGATGTCAGATTTCCCAGCGAGGTCGGAAGCACGCTTTTCATCCTTTTTGCTCGTTATCTTGATCGATCTTCCTATCTCCTTGTCATTGTAGGTGAACCTATCCCCGGCCAAGATTATCATATGGAACCGTCCGAATTTCTTACTCTTCTTATCGGACGGAGATACGACTATGTGGCCGAAGCCGCTCTCCAATGCGGTCAGTATCAGTTTTTTCCGAGAATCTGCATCGCGCGCTTTACTTGCGTCTATCCAAATCGTTTTGTCCATGCCCTCTCCTCCTTAGAAAGGGTGGCGGATCAATATGAGAACACGATATCCGCCAACTTCTTTGTAATATATGTGATGTCGTTGTGCTGGAAGACGTTCCTACCGATGGATACACCCTTCGCACCAGCCTGCATCGCCTCTTTGACCATTTTGGTCAACTCGTCTTCGGAGTCCATTTTAGGACCACCGGCTATCACGACAGGCACATGGCAGCCCTTGATGACCTCTCTGAAGCTGTCAACATCGCCTGTGTAGTTTGTCTTGACAATATCCGCGCCGAGCTCCGCTCCGACTCTCGCGCAGTTCTTTACAGCCTCGACATCGAATTGGCTCTTGATATTCTCCCCTCTTGGGTACATCATTGCCAGGAGCGGCATCCCCATTTCTATGCACTGGGAGGATATCTCCCCCATCTGCTCGAGCATCTCGCTCTCATATTTCCCGCCTAGGTTGACATGGATCGACACTGCATCGGCTCCGAGCTTGACCGCATCGTCGACATTTCCTATGATGGTCTTTCTGTTAGGCTCATTCCACAAAGAGGTGCTTGCGGACAGATGCAGCACAAGCCCCATGTTAGCCATCAGATCCGGGGTCAGCTGCTTAGCTATGCCTTTATGGACGACAACGCAGGAGGCTCCGCCAGTCCCAACCTTCTTTATCGTGTCGTTTATTGTGCCAATGCCTTTAACCGGGCCGAGGGAAACCCCGTGGTCCATCGGAACTATCACTGTCTTTCCAGTCTTGACATCGACTATCCTTCTCATTCTCAAAGCTTTGCCGTTCATTGGAATGCCACCGCTCCTGGGCAGATACCGTGCTAATTATTAGCACTCGGTGAAGAAGCGAATCCCTATTTCTGTCTTGCCATTGACTTTGATGAAATCGATGCATTAATAGCCTACTTATGCTATTTGATGTACAGATTAGTGCATCAATATGTGGAAGGCTATCAGCAAGTATTTCTCGAAATATCCGTCGCAGGCCAAGGTAGCAAGACTGCTGCTCAGGAACGGCCTAGCTGTCAGGAACGGGAAGATTTTTGCTAGCACCGTCGCGATTGCAGATACGGCTCTAGCGAGGGCGGCCGAGGTCGATCGGCGAGTCGTCAAATCGGCGATTGAAACGATATCCTCGGACAAACAGCTCTCGAAGTTCTTCTCAAAGCTGCTGCCCACGAACAACTTCAAGGATGTAGCTCCTGTGATGGGCTGGAGCGCGATCGAAATAGTATCGGGTGACGCCCATCAGCCTGGAATACTCGCATCTGTCGCAGGGATAATCTCAGAATCTGGGATAAGCATCAGACAGACAATCGTCGACGATCCTGAGACAACGGAGGAGCCGAGAATATTCATCATTACGGAATCGACAGTCCCTCCTGAACTCATCCCGCGCCTCAGGTCAGCGAAGGGCGTAAAGAGTCTGACGATATACTGAGCTTCTAATCCCCCATGTCTGTGGGAGGATTATTTCCTGTCGAGGTGAAACGCTTATCTACGAATATTAGATTCAGACATCGCTAAAGGTGATATCAGATGCCTATCTTTGAGAAAGCTTCGGAGAGTTCTGTAACGAATGCTATAGTCGGACAGTTCTCAAAGGACATGGAATCGTTCTCCAAAATGGATGTCATAATCATAGGCGGAGGACCGAGTGGTCTTATGGCTGCACGTGACCTCGCCCTCAAAGGAGTCAAAGTATTGATCGTGGAGAGGAACAACTATCTTGGGGGCGGATTCTGGATAGGCGGATTCCTGATGAATACGATCACCGTGAGAGCGCCGGCCCAGAAGGTCGTTGACGAGC
>JAOUEZ010000194.1 GCA_029858465.1 Thermoplasmata archaeon
TGTCATAAAGTAAGAATCGGAATTCATTATATATATTGATAATGGCGGATGTGAGGCAGGATTCACTTATTTATTGACAAGGAATGGCTGATAAGTCTGGACAATATGTTCAAATGAAGATTTGAACACAGAAGGAATGATGTCTATATTTTTCTCGCCTCATCGAATTTCATTAGAGAGTCGATGACATCATTATGTTCCTTTATTTCTCTATACCAGTATTCAGAAGCTATCAGGACAAATATTTCTGGTATCAGAACGTCTATCATAGTCTGGTAATCTTCGTGCAAAAGTGAACCCAAACCTACCCAAATCAATGGGATACTAAATATTGCTAAGAAAAAGGGACCCGCTGCTCCCCATTTTCTATATCTAATTGGCGTTGATGCAGGATACACGTTATTTCCTCCATTCTCAGTATTTTCTCTCGATGCTATTAATCTTCTTTTAAAAAGGTCATGCTAATTGAAAATAATCAGTATTTAGAAAATAGAAGGAAATGTGTTTCATTAAAAGGTCGTTATGACATCATGTTCTGTTGCCAGTTTCTTTAATTCTGAGCCGCTTATGACATTCACTCCTTCGAACACTCTATTTTCCGGGATTCCGCGTGATACAAGATCTTCTTTGACGGCAAATACATTGACCTCGAATTCGAAGAGGTCCTTCGTCGCATCGATGTTCGACGGCATTTCAATCACCTCAGCCTTCTGGTCCTTCACTGCATTGTATACCCCATCTTCCATCATCACGATGGTCGTCTTCATTCCGTTCACGGCGAATGCTAATGCCAGTCTCAACCCTGCGAAAGCCTCTTCAAGACCGTACGGGGGCTTTGTGATCAATACAAGAGTGGAATTTGCCATCTTATTCACCTCGCGATCGTCACAAGACGGTCGGATTCCGTGACGAATTTGAACAGATTATTGGTCAGGCTGCCGACTTTCACTCCTGGAATCTCCTCTCCGCGCTCGAAGCCTCTCGCCGCGTAGCATGTCTCGCACAGCGATATGTTCACACCCTTGCTCGCAAGCTCCTCGAGCTCGTTGCCGATGTTTGGGAAGCGTTTTGGGTTCTGCCCCTTCTTGACGGCTGTCACGCCTTCCCCGTAGCCGAACATGTTGACCTTGTACCCCTTCTCCAGGGCGGCTCGGGCGAGCTTCGCGGCGACGTTGACGTCCATGGACATCATAGAACCGGTCCTCCAGAGTATCGTTAGTGTCTTTGTCATGTGGGCCACCTTAAAGCGTTATTGTCCTCTCCGTGTGCTCCATAATACTCTCGACGATCTCTCCGTAATCGGTCGCCTTTCCGGCTTTGAGATCTCTCTCTGTAAAACCTCTGGCGAGCAAGTCCTCCCGCGAGACGAGTATCGTCGAGGCGGCATCTTTCAGCCGCCGGCTCGCATCCATGTGCATCGCCTGGTAAACACCGTCCTCCACGAGGATGGCCGTCGATTCGTCCCTGCCGGAGAATCTCCCGATCAAATGCGAAGGGTTCTGTTCCTGCGGGGACTTCAGCACGATGTACGCGGTCTTCATGCTATCATTCAGCCGATGAATAGGTTGACCTTTGCGTCAGCTGCCATGTTCAGGAACGCTGAGGCTCCTAATACCTTTGTGCCCTTGACCAGGTCGCTCTCGCTCACGTTCATAAGCGACATCGTCGTGCTGCACGCGTACAGGTTCACGCCGAGGTCGATTGCCTGCTGCAGCATCTCCTGGTAGCCCGGCATCTTCATCTTCTTCATCTTTCCGGTCATCATGAACGTGAACGGCTTCATAATCCCGGGCAGTTTCGGCTTTGTGCCTTTCTTTAAAAGCTTGAGCCCGAAGAACGAGTAGAACACATGCGCTTCCAATCCCATGCTTGCACCGGTCGTCGCGAGCATGAGCGACATTATCGCCTTGTCGAAGCTCCCCTCGCTCACCACTATGCACAATTTTTCTGCCATTTTCATCTCTCCTTTTCTCACAGTCTTTTCATTTTACTTTGATGTAAAACTTCAGAACAATCCCCTCAGCCTCAGTGCCCAAGAGCTGATTCCCGGTCCTATTGCACCAGGCAGGGACATCTTCTTTCGCGCCGATATCATCGGCCAAGAGCTCTAAGATCTGCCCCGAGTTCATCTCCTTGACTTTCTTAGCCAACTGCACGATCGGCATGGGGCACATCAGCCCCTTCGCATCCAGAGTTGCATCCTTGTTCATTTTATTCCCCCATATGCGTTTTTGACCAATTTCCGCAATAACGATTCTCCATTCAGGTAGATATATGTTTTGAACGCACAAACGCGCCTAGCCATCACATACCTTGACGGAATTTATCACGTATCAATGTATCGTAAATCCGATGTGAATAACGCTTATATAGAAGAACTAATATGCCAATTCCTAAGAAATAATGTTGGGGGCTAATTCCGTGATGCAAGGACAGCCTATAATAATTTTGAAAGAGGGAACAGAATCTACCAAAGGAAAGAACGCGCAGTCTAACAATATAGCCGCTGCAAAAGCGGTTGCTGAGGCCGTGAGAAGCACGCTCGGCCCGAAGGGAATGGACAAGATGCTCGTCTCGGGCATCGGCGACATAACGATCACTAACGACGGCGTGACGATTTTGAAGGATCTCGAGGTCGAGCACCCCG
>JAOUEZ010000195.1 GCA_029858465.1 Thermoplasmata archaeon
TTTTTGCTCTAATACTCGGGATTAAATTGTTCACAGCTTGATTATCGTTAAGTCAGTAGTTTAATCTTTCCTGCATATCCATCTAATCATATCTTAATATAAATGATGAGTTTTGATGCTAGGTTTTAAAATTCCGAAACTAATAAATATACTTCTGAGAAATTCACACTAGGTGGTTTCAGGGGGGAATTAATGGAAAATAAGATAGGTTTGATTCCGAAAATTGTCGTTCAAGGAGTTATGGGACCAAAGGAATACGGCATCCTACTGACTGATAAGAGATGCATTTTCGTATTAGAGAAAGCGAGTAAAGCAACCGTCCTTGGAGTAGTGGGTGATGCAATTCTAACAGACAAGAAAATCTACGATTATGAAAATGAAAAAATCGATAATCTAGCATCAGATGGAAAAAATATTGTCGTCGATTATTTGTCGATAAAGAAATTGAAGATAAAACGGGGCCTAACAGGTAACATCCTTGACATCACTTATACTGACAATTTCAGCAAGAAAAAAACTTTGAAAGGGAATCTAATTGTACCCCCAGAATTGATAAAGAAAAAGCAGAGAGAAGGACTAGATAAGAAAATAATTACTGAGGAATATCTGAAGAACTCTCGAAAGCTATTCGAGAAAGCGTTGCCTCCAATTATTTCTCAACAGGCGGAGTGGGAAATATGAATAAAATCAAAATCCTAAAAACCATTGGCTCAATATTGATTTCAATAGGCATAATTGGAATCATTTGGGGCATTCAACCAGAAGAGAATGCAACAACACACGACATTCCTGCAGGTGCTGAGTGGTGCTGTTATGCTGAGATCTCATTAGTATTAAATGGCCATATCTCAGGCGAATTCAATACGATGGATTCAGGAACAGTTCACTTTTTTGTAATGAGTTCTGATCAATTTGACAGATATTTACTGGGACTATCCACATCGAACATGTATTCGTATACAGGGACTGGTACAACATTCTCTGTTGATCTTCCTACTGCATCAACTTACTATCTGGTATTTGATCATGGAACTGGATACCTGAACATTATTCAGCACATAGATCTCACATATAAGCTCACCGGGTTGTTTCTGATTTTTTTCATTGCAGGAGCAGTTATTATAACAATTGGGATAATAATCATCTTATTTGCTTTTAGAATGAAGAAAAAAGAAGAAGCCTTGGGAGAAACGACTGACTTAAGAACTGAGAACATAGATGTCATAACATTCGATAAGAAATAAAGATAATTAGAAAGTCTAATTGATATCCCGAATATCTACTCATCTCGATATTCGATTATACGCCTGTCCAAATCTTACTAACATATGATATCAGTGTTGAGACAGCTGAAAGCGAAGCCAAATAGCTCGTCTTAGGGTTGTCAGGTGACGGGAGATTTCTAGTCGTCGCCTCCAATTCCCCGAACTCCCCCTTCGCGTAGAGATGATGCGAATTGACCTTCGTCGCAGGATCGCATACTACATCAACTTGAGTCGAATCAAAACCGATCCCCGCAAGGCTCACCGTCGCGGCGACGTTCACGTTCGCCGGGAATAATTGCACTGCCTGGCCTGCCGGGCCAGAGTATAATATCGTCCTCTCTTTCAGTTCCTCAACTTTGATCCCCTTCTCCTGCAGATATTTCACTCCTGAGAGCCCTTTCGGAGGCTTCGTGCTGGTTAGTTTGACAACATCGATCTTTGCCTTGCTAGCACTTCTCAGAGCATCCACACCGGCGACGGCTCCTGAGGGAATCAGCACAAGTCTTCCTTTGGCTTCGACGGCCTTATAGCATCTCTGTTGAAAATCCCTGTCGACGAAAGCTCCTACGCTCATGACCATCGCGTCGATTCCGTTCTCAAGGATCGTCGGAACATATTCCTTTGCAGCCTTCTGCCCAGCAGCTTCGATCCCGATGGACACATCAATCTTTTCGAGATCAAGCGATGAGAGCATCTCAGCTTTTCTTGAGATTGATAATAGCTGATCAGCTCTCGTTGAGTCTATATCGTAGAGGAGTATCTTTTCTATCGATTGCATCTTGTCAGCCGCTTTCGTGATAACCGTCCCTATCGAGCCGCAGCCGATTATCAGTATGTTCATGTATCCCACATCAAGGAGCCATGATTGAGAGGCATATTTTCAACTTTCGGATGAATGGCATCATTAGGCCCAGCAATGGGTTGAAATATGTCCGCATCCGTGATGGCTCTGTTTCAAAATGGAAACGAAGAAGAGGTCGGAGCTAGTAAGAAGAAGACTTGAGAAGGAATTCGGCAGGGAGGAGAACGAAATGCCAGAGGATCCCCTTTCCGCACTCGTCGAGACGATCCTCTCTCAGAATACGACTGACATCACCTCTGAGCGCGCTTGGAAGGCTTTGCGGAAAAGATATCCTACTTGGGATGAGCTGAGAGACGCAGACCTCAAGGAGCTCTCAGAGACGATAAAGGTCGGAGGGCTGCCGAGAATAAAATCCGAGAGAATAAAGAATGCGCTCATCGACATCGAGAGGAAGACCGGAAAGCTGTCGCTCGATTTTCTGAGGGACATGAACGAGAAGGATGCAGATATTTGGCTCAGCCAGCTGAAGGGGGTCGGGCCGAAGACTCGCGCGATAATCCT
>JAOUEZ010000196.1 GCA_029858465.1 Thermoplasmata archaeon
CTGCCCGAGTCAGATCGATATCCAATATCCGCACCAATGTAATCAGACCTCCTCAAATGATAATACCTCATGAGGGCAGAACTTGACACATATACCGCATTGAGTGCATACAATTGGTTTGCCTGTCCTTGCTTCCATGGTGATAGCACCAATCGTACATGCAGCTGCACACACACCGCAAGAATCGCATTTTGAGAGATCGATTCGTATGCCGCCACCTTCGCGCGCTGTCAAAGCAGAAGTGGGACATGATCGAGCACAGACAGGATTTTTGCAGCCACGACACATCATTATGGTGAAACCATTCTCCATCCCGCCTTTCGTCTTTGTGGAGATAGCTGAGAAATCGATGGAGAGGACGCCAAATCTTGTTCTAGCGCAAGCATATACGCAACTATTGCACCCGATACATCTATCCATATGCTGAATCTTGACCACTTTTGCCATCGCAATCATCCTCGATCTCTCAAAGAGCTATATTGCCAAATGCTTCTCAGTCGCTGAGTTTCGGAATATAAATTCTCATTTGTCGCGAAATCGACAACTCAAATGCAAGAATGACATATGGGACGACGGATGTATTAAAGTGACTAGTCCTATGGCCAATCACCAATAGGAGTTATGAGGCTAGCGAAGGGGACGATATGACACGCCTATTAGCTCTGCCAGACCTGTGTTATATCGCTCCCGACATCTTTTCAGCAGCAACACAAGTCCCTGATATGCAATCACCGAGGCCTACTGTCAGTTGTGGTTCCTTAATGATCGGTGCGGGAACACAGATGAACCCGTTCCCTGGGTTTCTGGGGAATTCCAATGCATCGGATCGATGCAGCAGTCTGTCTGTCAATGCTTTGACCGCTCGCAAGCCTTTCTGTGAGGGTGTCAATGACAATTTTCTTAAATCTTCTGGGAATGGGATCATCCCTCTCACTGCTGCAGCACATCCTACAGCTGCAGAAAAGGCAAGGGCTCTTACAGAAGATTCTATATTAGTAGTTCTCCCAGCTCTCAAATGATAACCGAGAGTATGCAAATGGATCCTCTTGATCCCGACTTTTAACAGTACCTCAATAGCTTCGAACTGATCATCAAGAGTGAAGTCTCTGTCGATGTGCTGCGGATTGTTCTTCATAACTGATGATAACGAAACGAGTTCCGCCTCATTGAAACCAACGCTGTCAAACAGAGGAAGGATTTTCGTGGCTATAGCGTACATTTTCTTCTTATCGGTCATAGAAGTTATTTCTAGATGTACAATTGTGCGAGGATTGCTCTCCTTCACTACTTGAACATGTGATGCGACTCTCTTGAAAACAGATTCATAGTCCTTGCCCATATGATCCAAGCCAGAAACGACAAATACATCGCATGTTTGTGCAATTGTAGGCAATATTTTCTCGAACGATGAATCGATTTTTATTGCTGATATTGGATCGATGATAAGGCGATTATGTCTTGGGCAGACTCCCCCAGCAATCGTGTTTTGTCCTTTAGCAAATTCAAAAATAAGATGCCTCTCGCTTCTTGTCCGAGATGCTATTTGAGATGGAGCTATAAGTCTAACCTTCTTTCGGCTGAATATAGGTAAAAGCAAATTCTCGTTCTCCAGAAGAGCGGATAAGAGATTATCGATTCTATCTGGATGAATAATGGCAGGATGACCCGAAAAACGAGAAATGACTATTCCGATAATTGCTGCTTGACCCCCAATCCTATGTATAAAGTCGTAGTCTGATTCAAGGCATTTGAATAATCTATTGTCAACATGAAGTTCGCGTGCAACTCCATTCCTGAGACTGAAATCTAATGCGGCTGCGAAGTCTTCCAGATTCCTCGGGAGAGATTTCGACAGTCGAGTTGTCTTTCGTAATCGCAATCTTTGGATGTCATCGTTCCGCAGTTTATGAACAAGATCAATAACTTCATTGTATGCAGTAATGACGCGACAGCCACGAAGAGGATTTGCCACGACAATCTCTTCATACAGTTCTTGCCAGCCGTTCATCGACTCATCAACCACCTCAATGGAGCCAATTGCGTATTATGTTCTCTGCGAATAGTCAACCTGTCGGTGTATTATTCTTCAGTGAGGGTCTCAGACGGGCTTCATTCTTGGCTCTATCTTCTTGAGGGCTTCTGGCCGGGTGGTATATTCCAATTCTTCAGGCGAGACTATTGCGGGCATAAATGGTCCATGGCTACGGATGTAGATAGATATCTCCATTGCCCTTGTTCGCACATAGTCCCATTCCTTTCCTGCAAACATTTCCACTGGCGTGTGTATGCCTGGAGGAGATGTTGGATCTTCAAATCCTCGAATCATGCCATTTGAAATCTGCATGCCAAGACAGACAATCCTTGGGGGTCCATCGAAATATGTCGGGCTTGACTCATCTGAGGCGCACGGGAACCAAGCCCCATAGTGCGATCCACGCATCCAGCCAGCTACTAATGCAGGAAAGGCAAATTCAACGGAATGAATCAGGGCGAGAACTATGACAATCCTCAGGACATAGACATTTTCGAAGAGCAGGAGAGAGCTTTACCATTTGGACCGATAGGGTATTTATGCCCGAAGATGGAGCTAACTCAAGCATTACCAGAGGAGCTGACGAACACTCT
>JAOUEZ010000025.1 GCA_029858465.1 Thermoplasmata archaeon
AGTCCGTACCTGTCTGTGCGGCCACATCCAAGACTATCCTGTTCATACGCCAGGGCATCGTAGCGACGACGATGTCGGCGTCTTTGAGAAGGTTTTTCAAAACCTTAGGGTCTATTCCGTTCACTTTCTTTACTGAGACATTCTTTCTCTTCAGACGTGAAGCCAATTCCTCTGCAGCCTCAGGCTTGATATCTGCAAGAACCAGATTTTCCACCTTCGGATTCTTAGCAAGATGCTCAGCGCAAACAAGACCGCATGTCCCACAACCCAGTTGAACGACCTTCATGTTCTCACCCTTGACTGCAAGATTAGCACTATATTCGTCCTCAATCTCGGAATTGGGTGAATGCTCTGCTCGAATTTAAATTGCTCTTTACTTCTGAGGAGCATATCCAATAATCAAGAAAATTGAATATGTTTGATCTTCAATCTATTGGACTCAGAAGATAATACTTTGCTCATTTATGTTCAAGCTTCCATTTGAACATAATGTCATGCTTCTAAGAGAACTCACATAATCATTCTGTGTATCTTCCTCGAATCTTTCTGAAAGTCTATAAGCAATAATGCGACATATGACGCAATAAGTTCGGTATATAAGAAAATCTCGCGGGGCGGGAATTTCCCATCTTTTGTCCCAGATAGCTCGATCCAACCCAATATCTCCCTGTTTTTCCCAAAAAGAAAGATATCCAGATAGTCTCCCTCTATCATGTCGTCAGGGTTGGCTCGAGACTTTCCAAGAAGTTCGGGGTGGTTGAAGGTCTCCTCCTCCCCCGGTTTGAATGGTTTGAATTCCGAGAGGTGGATCTGTGAAAATTTCCCAATCC
Organism: Thermoplasmata archaeon; assembly: GCA_029858465.1. GTDB lineage: Archaea > Thermoplasmatota > Thermoplasmata > UBA10834 > DTMW01 > JAOUEZ01. The sequence continues at coordinate 831 of JAOUEZ010000025.1, forward strand.
TAATCGATTTGAAAGAGGATCCATCTTGCATGTCTCTTGGGGTATAGACGATTTTTTTTCTTGCATCTACAGCCTCTTTTCTAAAGCCCATCATTTCATGATAGCGATACATACCATCCTCATCTCTGATGCCGAATGCTATCTCCTTGAATCCGGAAATCTTATGAATCAACCTTCCTACATCTATCAATTCCTCTCTTTTGGAATCGGAAATCCTGAGTGAATGTGTAAAGAACTGATCAATCTCGGAGAGCCGCTTCTCTTCGTCTGAGCTTGAAACCGGTGAGTAAAGGCTTTTCAAGAATATGTCCTGTTTCAAATCCTTCTTCTTTTGACCCGAACTCATTCACCCACCTCCCTCGAGAAAATGATTGCCAGCATTCTGGCTATGATTTCAATCCATCTGATGGTTATTCTATCTGGAAGTTTATGATTTCTTGTACCGGTGAGCTCGATAAAACCAAGAATGTTCTTTGTTTTTCCTTTTATGTATATATCAATGTAATCCGCTTCAAGCATATCATCTGGAGATTCCCTTTTTTGACCAAGCAGGATCGGTCGGGAGTATGTATCAACCTCGTCCAGCGTATATGGCACGCTCTCGGCCATATACATTTTCGTGATATCCGAGACATCCGAAGACGGATAGAGAGACTCATCTAGGAGCTCGGATAATGAATATTCAATTTCAAAAAAATTCTTTTTAACTTCAGGCGTCACTCCGGTGGCTGTCTTGTATCTGTATTTTCCATCGGAATCCTTGATTGCCATGCAGACATATTGAAAATCAAATATCCTGTGAATGAGGCTTGTCATCTCGTCCAAGGTCGTCTTGATTGGAATTTCGGCTTTTGACTGTCGATCAATGAAATTGGTGATAGCGATGATGATCTCTTCTTCTTTGCTTTTTGCAATGAATGAATATCTCTCTCTCAATAGTAACTCGGTCTGTCCGAGTGTCTCTTGGTTGTCTACCATAGGTCGTATCTCCGATCATAACACCGGTCTTTTCTCTTTATTGAATTCAATGACTCCTTTAGAAAGGCGAATAACTGAACAAATATATTGAATTGTCCCTAGAAATGGAATAAAAATTGCCAATGCCAGATTCTTTTTCTCAAGGATTAAAAAACAATGTCCAAAGGAGTGCACTCAATGCAATAGATGATGTGCTCCAATTTCCATTTGAGCCTTATAGAAGTGAAAAGGCCTACAAAGTGATCCCTTTTGGGGTACCGATGCGCTTGCCGTGTTCTTCATCAATCTTATTGCATAAAGCGACTGTGCGAATCCATTCATAATATAATGCCTTGAGACTGGTAACGAGCACTCCCGCATTTTTCATCCGCTCCAAACCGATTTCATGCGATTCGCCAGGAGAATCTGTGGCATCGGACACTGCAACTACCTGAAATCCTTTCTGCAGCAGTCCGATTGCCGAGTGTGCAACACAAACATCTGTTTCTAATCCTACGAGCACGGCAGTTTTCCGTCCGGTTTGCTCGACCACCCTCAGAATATCCGGCTGGTCAGCGAGGCCGAAGATGATTTTATCGAACACTGGGGTGCCGTGCGGTAATTTCTCAGCGAGGGATGGGATCAATCCATTATCGATGTCCGGCTCCTCCGTAGTTACCACCATTGGCACGTCAAGGATTTTTGCAATCTCCATCAACCATACCACTCGATCTATGAGGAGCTCAGCGCGCTCCGGAAGGAGTTTCTTGAGAAAATGCTCCTGAATATCTATGATGATCAGAACGCAATCATTCACATCTATGAGTGATTTCTTCAAGTCCATATCATCGATCTCCTTTCTTCATTACTTCCCAAACAATTGCTGCCTTGAAATTATGGAATGCCAACATGCCGTATTTGATGGATCGAATAATAACAGTTGTGACGAGAAGCTTCCCGGCTTTATTGGAATTATGAAATTGCTGAGCCTAGAGTAGCAGATTTCTGAAGGTATTATTAGCAGTCTCCGCGATTCAGGACACGGAAATGACAACGAATGAGTCTGGAACATTCAACATCGCCCTTGTTCAAATGACGATGTCTACCGATACGAAAAACAATGTTGTCAATGCGAAAAAAGCGATCATGTCGGCAGCAAAGAAAAATGCAGACCTATGCATCCTTCCTGAGTTGTTCACGAACAGATACGTCGGACAATTCGAAGATGTGAAATCTGTTCTGGCGCAACTGCCTAACCACGAACCCATTATTGAGGAATTCAAGGAAATTTCTAAGGATGCGTCAATTGCCACCGTAGTTCCTCACGTCGAGATAATAGACAACGACTCTCGCTATAATTCCGAGGTGCTCATTGACAGGAAAGGCAAGATAATTGCCCATTACCGGAAGTTGCACATACCCTATGGACCAGGCTATCACGAGGACTATTATTTCAAGCCTGGCGATCAGGGATATGCCGTCGCTGACCTGGGCAGAATCAAGATTGGTCTGGGCATCTGCTGGGACCAATGGTTCCCCGAGTTCTCGAGGATATTGGCTCTGAAAGGTGCGCAGCTCATCGTATATCCGAGCGCGATCGGCTCCGAGATTGCCGTGCCCAGTCACGATTCCCATCCGTCCTGGGAGCATGTGATAAGGGCGCAGGCGATTATGAATAGGGTGTTCGTCGCCGCTGTGAACCGTGTTGGAAAGGAGGAGGTCATAGATTTCTACGGTGGGAGCTTTGTGGCCGACCCTTGGGGGAAAGTGATAAAGCGCGCTTCTCTAACAAAACCTGGGATAATTATCGCAAGTTTAGACCTATCTCAGATTTCAAATGCGATTAGTTTTTTCGGATTCCTCGAGACTCGCAGACCTGATACTTATGCTGATCTTACAAGGGAAGATATTGTCCCGCTTCACAAGAGGGACAGGCCAAAGAAAGGTGATTGAACTGACAAAATCGCGCACGCCGTTTGAAGACGGGCTTGCAATGCCTGCCGAATGGACACCCCATGCGGGCTGCTACATATCCTGGCCCTGCAAAGAGGAAATCTGGTACGGACATTTCCAAGAGGTCAAGGAATCATACGCCGAAGTGATAAATGCGATAAACAGGTTCGAGCCGCTCACGGTGCTCGCGGATCCCTCCGTCCATGCTGAGGCGAGGAAAAAGCTCGGGAATGAAATCGAGATATTAGAGGTAAGGTTGGACGATTCTTGGTCCAGGGACAACGGCCCGATATTCGTAACCGCAAAAGACGGAGGCGTGGCCCTTGTCAACTTCAGGTTCAACGGCTGGGGAAAGTTCACCCCGTATGATCATGACAACGAACTGCCCATCTTCCTTTCAGATCATCTAAAGATGAGGCGGTACGACGCCCCCATGATACTCGAGGGCGGCTCTATAAGCGTCGATGGAGAAGGCACGCTCATCACGACTGAGCAGTGCCTGCTTAACCCCAACCGCAATCCCGAGCTCACAAGGGAGGACATCGAGAGGAACCTTGAGAGCTATCTTGGCGCGAAGAAAGTGATTTGGCTGGGACGAGGGCTCATAGGAGACCTCACCGACGGCCATGTCGATGCAATCGCCTCCTTTGTAAGCCCGAAGCTCGCAATCGCAGCAATCTCTGATGATACCTCTGACCCGAACTATCCTGCTCTGAAAGAGAACATGGACCGACTTCTGTCGTCAACGAATGCAAAAGGACGATCGATAGAGATCGTCAAGATGATTCAGCCCAAGGAGTATGATTTTCATGGGCATCGCCTGACCCCCTACTATTGCAACAATTACATTGCGAATGGAGGTGTGGTCGCGCCGATCTTCGGGATTCCGGAGGATGAAATTGCAATTGAGACTCTCCGTTCGGTCTTTGAGGGAAGAGAGGTGGTCACCATCAAAGCGGGATTCCTCGAGATCGGAGGGGGAGCCACGCATTGCATTACCCAACAGAGACCAAAAGGAGTCACGATACCTCCATAACGCATCGAGCGATGATATGCAACCGACTGACGTAGTGGAAAAACTCGAAATTCTGATTTTGAACGACAGAATTAAGAGCGACATTGCCCATAGAAAAGCCAAGATTGGGGGAATGGGCCGATGATTGCTAAGAGCAAACTGGAATCAGAGGGCGTTGACACTATTCCTCATAGAAATGCATCATCCGACCATGTAGATCATTTGAAAAGGTTTTACGCATTATTCATCATTGTAATTTTATTGGCAATGGCGATCCAAATTGCCGTATCCAACAAAGGTCTGGCTGATGAGGAAAGGACATTCACGATCGGATTGGGAGAATCAATAACCTCCGCGAACCCGTTCCTCGGAGTCGTCGATGCTGATTATCTCTTCTATTTCCTAGTATACAATTGTCTCATCTTCCCGAACGAAGATGGAATGACGATGCCGAACATAGCAGAAAGTTGGTGGATGATGGATGGTTTGACTGCAGCATCCATCGGGACCGATTTTGGCACGCTTTCTCACAATGAATCAGCTGAGGATTGGCCGTTTGGCTCTATTTGGGAGTTCAACATCACAGATGAGGTCTATTGGAACGACGGAGTGCAACTAACGGCAGAAGATGTCCGGTGGACAATCGACATTCAGATTGGTGCGAATTTCATGACATACTGGGCTTTTCAACCTTATACAAGATGGATAGACAGAATTGATAAGGTTAATGATTACAAGGTCAGGATATTCTTTGCCGATTATACCAGCAAAACGCCGATTCCGATTGCCTGGGGCGAATCCATATGTCTGCCGATATTGCCGAAACATGCGTTCGAAGGCAGGCTACCGATATATTTGGCCCAAGAATGGAACGGTTTACCTCTAATTTCATCTGGACCTTTCAAAGGAACTTCATCTCTTGAAAATGAAATCATATCGAAGGAATCCATTACACTTGTGATAAACCCCTTTTATAATTTCACCGAGAACGGGGTTCAGAAAGGGCTTGGAGCAATTTATAATCGAGACATTCAGATCGACCGACTGATTTTAAAATTCTTTACCGAAGAGCAGACTCAAGTCATCAGCCTGAAGACAGGCTCTATCGATGCATGCAGATTAACGGCATCGAACTATCTCGCTATGAAAGAGGATGTGAATCTTCCTGAGTCGATAAAACTCGTATCAATGTATAGTGCAACCGTATACTCCAAGTTGTCCCACTGGAATGTAAAGGAAGAAACATTAGGATCATTGAATCCCGCAAGACTTGACCCCGCAATCCAACGCGCTTCCTTCTTGGCGACGAACAAGACCTACATTAATGATGCCATCTTCAAGAAGCTGGGAACGCCAGGATATGGACTTATCACCCCTGTTTGGTCTCAATGGCATTGGGAACCGACGGATGATGAAATATCATGGTTCAATGTCACGGACGAGAACGGCATGATAGTCTGTTCCTATAACGACACAATGAAACATATTCTGGATTTCGACCTGGATCGTGCAAATGACATTCTTGATGCGGCAGGATATAATTGGACCGGAACACCGTATCAGAGCGTCAGAGAGATCGGCCCTACTGCGGCAAAAAGATTGATTGCAATGGGCTACGCTGATGATTATGCAACCATAATCGGAATGGATCTCGATTTCGAACAGCTAATACTCCAGGAAGTCTTCGAGGACAAGCAAATAGGCGAACATATCTCGCAGGAATGGGCGAAAATCGGTCTCATTATGACTGAGAATCTTGTTAACATAGCCAGTTGGAGCGAGACTCTTTACACCTATACATACCACTTCACGGAATCATACTGGAGCGGGGACGTCGATCCGAATTACCTGCTGTACATTATGACCAGCGATGCCATCGATGGGTGGAATGAATTCGGAACAGAGAACAAGACATATGATTACTACTACGCGATGCAGGCGCAAAGCATGGATTACAATGTGCGGAAGCACTGGGTGGACGAATGCCTGAAATGGCAATATCTCCATTCTGGCAATATCGTGACCTCCTATCCGAAAACCTGCTTCGCATACAATGACGGATTGAGATGGACAAACTGGGGTGATTGGGAGGCGCATCCGGGTCTTGCGGTGGACCATTTCTGGGGAGATGCTCCGATATTATATCAGGTCAAATGGGTGGGCGATTCGGGCGGCATCGCGACTCCTGATATCACAACTCTCGTCATCATCGCAGTGATCGGCGGTTCAGCCATCATAGGGACCCTTTTGATCATGATGATGAGGAAGAGAAAAAGGAGAAAAGCTTATTTCGAAGAGGATGAACGCGACTCAGTAAATCACAGTCCTTAAAAGAGCATGTAGACAGAGGGAATGCCACATAAATGCACTCAAGAATAGAAAAAGGAGTTTAGTATCTTATAAGGAAACCTCTCAGTGTACCTCAGGCTAGATTCTGCCCAAACTCCAGTTTGAGACCGATTCGATTAAAGAGGCTTTTTAAAGTGTCTGGAATTCCGAGACCTCGAGGATTGTCCCACATGGGCATTTGAAAGAATCTGCCACCCATTCTTTGGATTCATGACAGTACCAGGCGACAATCTTTCCATTTTCGACCTTGAACAGCTTGTTGAGGTCATCGAAGTTGCTCATCACAAGCTCCCATCCAAATTTCTTCTCTTCTTCTTTCATTTCACATCTCTCCAAGTGACTCATTCACTCAATACTATTCACTGACACATAAAAATAGTGATAACCTCGAAAAAACCCTTTAAAATGAATGATGTCGTCGAGAAAAGACCTTTTATTGCGATTGGTTCAAAAGTGCTCAAACGACGATTTGAACCATTTATCTGGCTTAAATTCACTTGGATAATCCAAAATCATCCAAATTTGAACAAAAATTATTAGCCCCCACCTGCTATGGTTTTCTCCGAGGCGTTGTTGCGACCTCACTGGAGGCGGTGGATGATGGCAGTACCACGATTGAAATTTCTAGATAAGGATGAGGAGGACCTGATTCATTCATCGAGCATCGAGACCCTGGGAGAGTTCGGCGTTCTGATCAGAAGCCCTTCCGTGCTCAAGATGCTCGGAGATGCGGGAGCAATCATAGATACAAGATCTATGATTGCGAGAATCCCCGAGAGCTTAGTTAACGAGGCGATCAAGAAAGCTCCCAAGAGCTTGGTCTTGTATTCTATCAATGAAAAGCACGATCTGAGGATCCCTGCCGACCCGTTTCCATACGTCGGATCCAACGGAATAGGCACCTACATGACCGACCTCGAGACAGGAGAGAAGCGCAAGACCACCAGGAAGGACATCGCGGATTTTGCGAGGCTCGCCGATGCTCTCTCCGGGATAGACTTCTTCTGGTCGAACGTCACGGCCTACGACGTCCCGGAGAGAACGCATATGGTGCACGCTCTTTGGGTATCGCTCCAAAATTGCAAAAAGAACTACGGAACGCTCACGCTGAGCGCGGAGGATGCGAAAGCGCAGATAGAACTTGCATCACTCATAGCTGGAGGGGATGAGCAGCTCAAGAAGAGGCCGATCTTCCATTCGCTGTGCTGCATCGTTGCGCCGTTATCGTTCGAGAAGGGGGCAATAGAGGGGCAAGTTGAGTTTGCGAGAGCAGGGATACCGATCATTTCGATGTCGATGTCTCTCGGAGGAATGTCCGCTCCTGTGACAATCGCTGGCACGATCACAAATGCGAACACGGAAAACTTAGCAAGCCTGGTTATAACCCAAACAGCTGCACCAGGAGCACCTCATATCTACTGCTCCGAGTCAACGCCGGTCAATATGATGACGGGAAATATCAGCTATGAGGCCCCGGAATACGCGCTGATTGAAACCGCGACTGGTCAGATGGCTCACAGATACGGATTGCCAAAGTACACTGGAAGCTGGGGGCTTGGTGGTGATGCGCCGGGAATTTCTCATACATTCTGCGAGCTGTCTGCAATGGCACTATCTATGTTGAACGGAACCGATATGGCCGCAGGTGCGGGCGGATTGGAAGAGGCGAAAGGCGGCTCGCTCGAGCAGTTGCTTATCGATTCCTATGTCTGGGAGGACTACAGAGGCTTTCTGAGGAAGTTCGAGATTTCTGAGAAGACAATCGCACTTGACGTCGTCAGGCAGGTCGGCCATGGCAACAGCTTCATGACGCACCCGCACACGGCGAGGAATTTCAAGAACGAACTGTTCTTCAGAGACAATGAGAAGGCGAGATTCGAGGCGGCGAGTTCGACCTCGATGGTTTCGGAAGCGAAGGATAAAATCAAACTCATATTGAAGGAGCATCATCCTGAACCGATCGATCCTGAGAAAGTAAAGAGAGGCAACGAGATAATAGATGCCCTCGATAAGAGGGTTTCCACCTGAAAATCCGGATAACAATAATTTACCCCATTCACATTCTTCTTTCATCAAAGAGGGGAGTGACATATGTGGCAAAATTAAGACTAAAATTCCTTGATAAGGATGAGGAAGATTTGGTACATTCTCAAAGCATCAGGAGTCTTGAGACAATCGGTGTGAAGATTCATAGCGATTCTGTTTTGAACATGCTCAAAGACGCCGGCGCAGTTGTCGACATTAAAACGCAGATTGCGAAAATCCCAGAATCGATGGTGAAGGATGCAATCTCGAAGGCACCGAAAAGTTTCACGATAGGTTCAAGGGACGGCAAGCACGACATCAAGCTTCCGGCAGAGACTTGGCCTTATGTTTCTTTGGGAGGAGTCACTGCCTGGCTCGAGGATTACAAGACAATGAAACATCTCGATGCCACACGTGAAGATTTGGGCAGATTGACCAAGATTGGTGATGCGATGAATGCCGTCGACGCGATTTGGCCATTGGTGACTGTCAGAGACGTTCCACCGCATGCCGGATTCGTCAACGAACTCTGGACCAGCTTCAAGAACACGACTAAGCCGATCCACGGTTCGGCTGGGTCAGGAACCGTAGGAGTGCCGGACGCCAAAGTTCAGATTCAATTGGGCGCATTGATAGCCGGCGGAATGGAGCAGCTGAAGAAGAAGCCGACATTCACGGTCCTGAGCTGCATAGTCGCACCACTCTCGTTCGAGAAGGGATGCGTCGAGGCTCAAGTGGAATATGCCAAAGCCGGCATCCCGGTGATCTCAATGTCTATGTCGCTGGGAGGAAGTACCTGCCCGGCAACAATAGCCGGCACGGTTGTGAATGCCAATACGGAGAACCTTGCATCACTCGTCATTACTCAAACCGCCTCTCCGGGCGCTCCTCATATCTACAGTTCCGAGTCTTCACTAATAAATCCGAGGACTGGATTCATCGAGTACAGGAGTGCGGAGACGCCGTTGATATATGCAGCATGTGCCCAGATGGCGAGTAGGTACGGCTTGCCTAACATGACCGGTTGTATGGGCATCGATGCATTTCCGACAGGTAACCCGACTACCTTCGGAGAGACCGCGGCAATGCTAATGACTACATTGAACGGAACCGATCTTTGCTCTGGAGTGGGAGGTCTCGACGAAGATGCCGGATGCTCTGCCGAGCAGATCGTGATCGATTCATTCATTTGGGAAGATTTCCGGATGTTCATGAGGAAGTTTGAGATAAGTGAGAAGCAGGCTGCTCTCGATGTCATGGCGGAAGTTGGCCAGGGAAACAATTTCCTGACTCACAAGCACACTGTCACGAATTTCCGCAAGGAGATATATTTTAGAGATAAGAAGATGCAACTTTATGGTGCGACCGTTTCGACAAAGATGCGGGAGGATGCACACAAGATAGTTGAAAAGATATTGAGGGAACATGTTGTGCCTGAGCTGGACAAGGATATTCTGCAGAAGGGCGCGGAGATAATAAAGAACTACGAGAAGAATCCACCTGCACATCTCTGAGGTCATCGAAAAAACAAATTCGTCAATCGTTTTCGAGTTTTTCAATAATGCTCAAGCCTCGATTTGAGCATTAAATAATCTATGAAAATTCCTCTTTCTTTCTGATTCTTTGGTTAAGAAGCAAAATTATTGAAATTATGGTGACTGAAAGAAAGATAATTGAAGGCTCTGATATAATGCCCTGAATTGAGATCGGATAATAATCTTTGGCACCTCCAGTCCCAGAGATATTATAAGGGG
>JAOUEZ010000197.1 GCA_029858465.1 Thermoplasmata archaeon
TATCGAGGGTCCGAGCACCGAGAGCACGATTTCTGATACTGCGTCAATGCTCTCCACCACACCGTTGGGTGGCATGCCAGGCTCCAATCGTATCTCCATGCCTCCTGCGTATATCCCAGCGACATCTCCGAGCCCGGTCCTGTTGTTCACTTCCGCTATGTGCACGGCTCTGAAAGCCCTTCTTTGATCAATTTTCATAGCGTCGCATAATGCATACGTTGCAGAAAGAGCGCCTGCCGCGCTCATCGCGAATCCCTGCTCCATGGGCAGCTCAAGTACGGTGTCCACTTCGATGTTCAGTTTCCCTTCGCCGATGATCGATGCCAGCGATTCCTTTGTCACTGGCGCATCGGACTCCTTGCCGTCGATCCTGACCGTGATTTGCTGCCAAGAAGCCTCCTGGACCGAGACGGTGCTTCTCGCCCCAAGTGAGATGCAGAGGCCTGCTCCTCTTGATCCTCTCTTCAGCGGCTCTGCCGCGCTGTCACAGATCTCAAAAAATGCAGTGATGTGCCCGGGGCAGAACGCTGATGCGCGTGCGGTCATTTGCCACCTTTTGAAATGTATGATAATATATCGCGGGCTATCTCCTGCCGCGTTCCGAACATCTCGATCTCCCTTCCATCACGGTCTATCAAGAAAGCTCTCGAGATGTCCTCCTTGACATCTTCAAGCCTGTTCGCCACTATCGCCGAGATCTTGCCGCTGCTCAATCTTTCCCTCGCCCTCTCCTTGAGCTCATCCGTAGTCGTTCCAACCTCTAGCTTGAAGCCTATGATTAGCTCGGCATCGATCGAGTCGATTATCTTCTCGGTCTTTTTCAGGACCAGTGATATTGAGTCTTTGTTTGACGGCATCTTTCCCTTGATGGCCTTGTCCGGTGTATAATCAGAGATTGCCGCGGGCATGAGCACGATATCGAATTTTTTTCCTGTCACCAATTTTTGAAGATCCTTGACTGTCCTGAAACGCTTTATCTGTATAAACTTCGGAAGGCTCACCCTACAATCACCCATGAGAAGCTCCACATTCGCTCCTCTCAAGTAGGCCTCCTTGGCGAGGGCGGTTGCGGTGCCTCCCGTGCTCGTGTTCGTCAATACTCTTACAGAATCGACGGGCTCAGAGGTTGAGCCGCCGATGACCGATATCCTTCTGCCTGCAAGCGTCCTTCCGAGCACCTTCCTGCCGAGTGCGAAATGTATTGTCTCTATGTCCGCCATCTTTGCCTTCCCTTCGTCCAATGAGGGTTTGACTATCTCGATATTCAATGATGAGAGCTTCTCGAGATTCTGTTCTATGATCTTGTTGACCCACATGTCTCCATGCATGCTTGGAGCGATCACAATCTGCTTTCCGGCACCTATAGCCGTTACGAGCATCGTGCTGACCGCGTCATCACATATTCCCGTTGCTATTTTCGATATCATGTCCGCACTGCATGGAGCTACTAGAACGGCATCCACGGTTCCGTTCCCGGAACCGCATAAAGTGACATGTTGCACATCTCCATCGAGCTGAGTAATTACTCTCTTTCCTGATGCGAACCAAAGTGCCTCAGGATGGATGATTCTCGTCGCGGATTCCGTCATTGATACAGTGACCTCGGCACCATGCCTGATGAGTTCTCTCACGAGCTTGACGGTCTCGACGGCGGCAATGCTGCCCGTAACGCATAGCAGCACATGTTTCCCAGCCAAAGGGCCATTAGCCCCAGCGGTTCTCAAAGCCTCTGCGGGATGCATGAGGCGCTGCTATTTCGGTGCTCCGACTTAAACATTGCTCTTAGAACATTCTGGCAAGCTCGTCAACCAACGAACTTTGCGGTCTTTTTGCATCTATTGTGACAATATTCTCACTGATCTCAGCGAGCCTGTCATAATATTCTGATACTTTTCTCAGGAATTCCACATTCTCGAATTTCGACAATCCGCTTCTATTCTTGAGGCGCGACAGCGCTATCTTCGGCTCGATTTTGAAATAATAAACGCTCTCCGGCTCTACGCAAATCTTTCTGTTAATACTGAGAAGCCAAGAGAATACATCAAAGTCAGTCTGTCCCTCCAAGGCAGCTGCCTGATAGGCCACTGTGGAATGATAGTACCTGTCCGAAAGCACCGTTTTACCTTTTTCAAGCCAGCTTTTAATTTTATCGGAATGAGCTGCGCGATCCGCCATGAAAAGGAATGCCTCCGTGAAGGGGTTGACATTTTCGTGATGTGATTTTTTAACGGCATCCCCCAGCCATGTCTTTGTAGGCTCCATCGTAAGGACGATATCCTCTCTTTTCATCTTCTTATAGAGAGCCCTGCAAATGCTGGATTTGCCCGAGCCGTCAATGCCCTCGAATACTAGGAATCTTGCCATCCATCCCCATCATGCAATAATGAGAGATAATCCCTTCCAATTGTGTAATTGAATCTCCTATTTTACCCGATACAATCTCATAATTGATAAATGGTCGTGCCAGGACTTGGGATATCAAAAATCTACTGGGAGGGCAATAATTAATAGATTGGCACGAGCTTTCCCCAAACCACTCCTGAACCTGAGAACATGACAATCAATGTGTTATTGGTCGATGACGAACCCTCCTTTATCGAGTTGACCCA
>JAOUEZ010000198.1 GCA_029858465.1 Thermoplasmata archaeon
CCATTGGCCACCTTATTTAAGTTATTCAGGCGTATAGTAATAAAGCTTTCCCGTTCCGAATCTCTTTTTTGATAACAGCATACTGGGTGGATTGATATTTTATCTGTTTCCCGATACCTAATTTTTGAAGGAAAGAATATTCAAGGAGCAGCGGAGATATGTGGTATAGTAGATTCAGATGAAGACTCTTGTGCTCTGCGTCGACAGGGATGACGATCTGGGAGCGAAGGCGGGCATGGCAGGCCCTATCATCGGGCGACAGGACAACATAATCGCCGCCCAAAAACTCGGGCTCGCAGACCCGGAGGATGTAGATACAAACTCGATTCTGAGTGCGGTCTCGCTTTACGACGATCTCATCAAGAAGGGCATGGAGACCGAGGTCGTCACAATCACAGGGGATGTCCATGTCGGCTTTCAGTCGGACCTCATTCTGACCCGGCAGCTTGAGAATATCCTCGAACTCCTCAAGCCCGATCGGGCAATTCTCGTCTCGGACGGCGAAGAAGACGAATACATCTATCCGATAATATCGTCGCGAGTCAAGATCGATTCCGTTCGAAGGGTGTTCGTCAAGCAGAGCGAGAGCCTGGAGGGCTTCTATTATCTTCTTGTCAAGAGCTTGAAGGATGTGAAAGTCAGGACGAAATGGGTCCTGCCGCTCTCCCTGGTCTTGATAATCTACGGTTCACTGTCTCTACTCATGGGAGCCATAAATCTCAGCGAGAGTCTCGATGTGATTCCCGGCATAGGCTTGAGCATCATTCTCATCGTCCTTGGAGCCTATCTGATCTGGTGGGCGTTCGAGTACGGGAAGAAGGCCAGAAGGATCGGCCGAGCAATCCGCCAAGGCAGCTTGTCCATACCTTTCGCTCTCGTGGCAATAATGCTGTTCATCATCGGGATATTCCTGGGGATAGATTCGGCCTCTGCATATGCTTCGACGCTTCTTCCGAGCGATGTGAGTTACGGGCTGGTCGCTGTGCTGTTCGTCCAGAGCTCTGTCTGGCCTTTCGTGCTAGCAATGTTCTCATACGAATCTGGGAAAGCGATCACATCATTTCTGCACAACGGGAAGTTGCGCTGGTCATCGATAATCGCTATGTTGTCTGTCCTGGCGATAGGATTCATCGTGCAGGGGGTCGCCGATTCGATCTATTATTTCCTAGTCCAGGATACAGAATTCGAGACACTGCTCATCTATGCTGAGATACTGACAGGCGTGCTCGTCGCAATATTCGGTGCCGTCTTGAGCGCGTCATTGAGAAGCGAGATAAAGGCAAAGAAGAAGCCTGAGGCAAAGCCCGGATCAGGAACATCATGAGATTCGAGGACTGGGAGCCGATCTATCTTGAGATAGTCAAAGAGTTTGGCTTCAGCGTGGAGGAAGACAGGGAAGCCGCATTTGTACTGTCTGGATTGCTTGACGACGAACGACGCCTGAGTGACACTGAGAAAAGGCTTCGTGATATCATAAGCGGAAAATCCTGCATCATCATCGGCCCATGTCTCGATTCGGTTGCAACTGATGAGATATTATCGGATGAGGACAATGCGTCGGCATTGATTGCGACCGTCGGAGAGGGGACGGAGAATTTTTTCGACTCTGGCAATGTCCCGGGCATGATATTCACGGACCTCGATAGCTATCCGGAGTCTGAACTCCTGGCGTGCGAAAAAGGATCTATAGTCTTCATACACGCCCATGGCGACAATATCTATCTGCTCAAGGAATGGGTACCGAGATTCCCCCGGAATGTGGTTCCGACATGCCAATGCAGGCCGATCCAAGGAATTAACAATTGGGGCGGATTCACTGACGGCGACCGTGCCTATTGCACGTTGAGGCATTTCCAGGCACAAACAATACGGTTGATCGGGTTCGATTTCCGAAAGCCATGCGGGCGTAAGAATGTCAGCGCGGCAGTGAAAATGAAAAAGCTCGAATGGGCTGAAAAGATAATCGGAATAACTTAGAGCTTCTTTCAGCACAAGAAATCGTCTCCCCAAGGAAGGCAAATTGGATAATCAGTGAATTGCGCATTTTCATGTCTTATTCATTCAAATCGATTCGAATTTCGCTATATCCTATCCAGATAAGGCCAAATCTTGCGTAAGAGATTTATACTATTGAAATCTGTCTATCCTTCTGATGTTAGCCCGCTGATGGGAATTTAGCAGGCTAAGATATGATTTAAAGGAGGACATAATTTGATGGAATCTAGTGAGAAAGCCGAGCCTGTGCCAGAGCCGGCTCCTGAGACTCTTCCCGCCGACGTGACAGAAGAGAAGCCCAAGAGGACTAAACTTCTAGCCGTCATTGTTGTGGCGGTTTTAATTGTTGCTGCGTTAGCAGCAGCTTGGGGTCTCGGAGTGTTTGGCGGGCCAACGGAAGAAAATATTCCGCCAACTGCAGGAGCACACCCTACAACAGTTACAACCATTAATATCGGAGAATCAGTTTCTTTTGAATCCACAGCAAATGATACTGATGGGACTATTGTAGATTACAAGTGGTACTTTGGCGATGGCGGTATAGTCAACGGATCTGACTTAGTGACGGTGACGCACACCTACAACTACGGTGGCAACTTCTGGGTT
>JAOUEZ010000199.1 GCA_029858465.1 Thermoplasmata archaeon
TATCTGCATTATTGGAAAAAATGAACAGCCCGAAGATTTCCTTGAACCAGCTACTTAATGAGGCGGTCAGGATGATCCATCGGGTCCTCGAGTTCCAATGTGTGACTATCGCCTTAAAGGATTATGTAGACGGACTGTACAGATATAACGCATTCATCGGCCTCACGCCGAGCATGGAGAATGAGTACAGGAAGATCGAGTATTCGGCGAAAGATCTCCTTGACAGCAACATCTTCCCGTACATCAAGATCAACAGGTTCAGCTATTTCTTCATGACGGAGGACAACCCGTATAAGACCGGGGAGGAGATGACGACCTTCAGACCGGGGCAGTTCTCGGAGATGCGGAAACACCCTGAGGACATGCTGGACCCTGACTATTTCGATGTCTTCATGTTTGGAAATGCCGGCGATATCATCGGATGGATCGAGGCATTCAATACGAGAAGCGGAAAACTGCCGAAGAGGGAGACGATCAGATGTCTCGAGCTCATAGCGAGTGCTCTATCAGCAGTAATTATGGCAAAGGGATTTGAAAGGAAATGAAGGAGAAGGAAAGCTTCCCGAGGCGATCGAAATACATAATGGAGAAGTACTCGTCGATAGCGAGCAATACGGATGAACGACTAATAGATGCGATAGACGGCTACCTCTCCCATACGAAAATCCCAGGACAGTCGATCCAGGCGCTGCTGACAGATACCGTGAACCTCATTCACAGATACTTTGAGTTCAAGGAGATATCGATAGGCCTGCGAGATTTCAGGGATGAGCTTTATAGATATAAGATTTGCAAAGGATTCAGAAAGGAAGCCGTAGACGCGCGGATGGGCATCAAATACACTCAGGAAGACATGGTGGACACGAGGTCGTTCCCGAGCACGATGATCGGCAGAAAGACTCAGATACACCTGAGTGAGAACGCTGCATACCGCCCCGGGGAGGAAAATACTTTCAACCGGCCAAGCATGCTGAATAGTAAGCGCCCCTCGCTGGAAACGACGATAGAAGGCGACTATATCGACATCTTCATGTACGACGCCAAGAAGAAATTCGTCGGATGGATTGAGCTCTCCGGGACAAGGGACGGAAAATTCCCAAAGAGAGAGACGATTTTCTGGCTGGAGATGGTTGCATCATTGCTATCAGTCATAATTATCGAGCGGATGAGCGCGAGAATCAATTAGACGCCTTTGGAATAAAATATTGAATTATACCAACTGAGAGAGAAATTCATTGAGATTTCTAGCGCTCTCCAGATAAAGCTGATAGGATAGGTTGTGCATCAAGGGACGGAGCGGTGAAGAACGACTTGAAGATCGAATATCATCTCAGGGACAGGCCAGACGATCTGATAGCAGCGATTATAATAACCGCGGTCCTCTCCATTCTAATAATCTTTGACCCGAACTCGCCGTTCAGGGCGGTATTCGGTATCGTATTCATCCTTTTCATCCCGGGATATGTCGCAACTGCGGCTCTGTTCCCAGAGAAAGAAAGGATCGATATCATCGAGCGAATTGCGCTCAGCTTCGGGCTGAGCATAGCAATCGTTCCGTTGTCAGGCCTTGCTCTGAACTACACGCCCTTCGGGATAAGGCTGGAGCCTATCCTGGTCACCCTCATCGCTTTCATCGCGATCGTCTCATTCGTCGCCTGGAGGAGAAGGCTGAATCTGCCGGAGGATGAGCGGTTCAGGATAGATGTCATGATAGATCTGAACATGCAGGGTATGCCCCTTGTCGACAGGGCGCTCACAGTTGGTATTGCAGTCACGCTTGTCGCCACCATCATCCTATTGGCTTACGTGATAGCTGTCCCAAGAAGCGGAGAGTCGTTCACGCAGTTGGCGCTGCTCGGCCCGAACATGATGGCCGAGGATTATCCGAGGAATCTGACGATAGGCGAGGAGGCGCTCGTATTCGTCACGGTAGGATCTTTCGAGACGGCTAAGAAGAACTATAGTCTGGTGATATCGCTCCAGAGGCAGAACTCGACCCTGATATCCCATTGGAGTGGCACGGACCCGTTTTCCACGCCCATCGGACTGGATGACGGTATTGCGCTCTCGCACAATTTCACATTGAATCCCTCGGAATACGAGAACAACACTTTCAGATTCTCGGTCTCACAGAACGGGACCTTCAAGCTGAGGTTCATGCTGTTCCTCGAAGGTCAAGAATTAACCGAGGAACCTTACAGAGAAGTATATCTTTGGCTGGAGGTCAGACCAGCCCCATAATAGGAAAGATAAATCACAAATCCAATTGATTTAAGAAATTGTCATATACATCCTCATTAAAAGGAAAAGAGGCAGAATAGGATATTTACCCATCAGTTCATCCGGGGAATACAATGGTCGATGAAGAGAATCCGATGATAATTGTCGAAAATCTGAAAAAAAGCTATGACTCCAATAAGAAACCAGTACTTGACAGGATCAATCTCAGCGTCGAAAAGGGAGAAATGATCATCCTTCTCGGCCGATCTGGTTGTGGCAAGACTACCCTTCTCAACATGATAGCCGGTCTGGACCGTCCGACCTCTGGCAAGATCATTATCAATGGGACAAGAATTGATGAACTATCAGAAGACCAAT
>JAOUEZ010000202.1 GCA_029858465.1 Thermoplasmata archaeon
AAACACCTCAATGATGTGCCTGTCGACCATCAGCTGCACTTGAATCAGTCCGGTCGAGGCCTCATGTGCGCACATCTTGTCGATCTCCTCTCCGCCAGGCATGCCGAGAGCCATCACGATGTCGCATTCTCTCTCCGTGAAAAGCTTCTTGCACGCGACCGGGAGGTCCTTCACCCCGGGCACGGTGTACCTCTCGATCTTGAAGCCGGTCCCCGTCTTCTTGAGTTCATCCGTCGCGATTGCTCCCATGTCAACTCTGGCGAAGGTAGTGTCGGCGATGCCGATCCGCTTCATTCTTTCCCCCCTCCTTCCAGATCCTTGAGCCTCTGTTGGACCGTGTGCCAATTGATGATTTTTCGAATTATCTTCCTTGTGCCATCGAGGTCATGGTCCAAATGTGGCAACCGTACGACATCTGCCCTGATACCGCGCTTTGACAGTTCGTCTTTCAATTCTCTCTCGTCGAATTGCTGGTCGTATCCCAGGGCGATTATGTCCGGGCGGACCTCCTGGATGATTTTGTACATGTCATCCTCGTATCCGAGGACCGCACGATCGACTGGTTTCAACGATTGGACGAGTTCGACCCTCATCCCTTCCGGGGTTATCGGTTCATGCTTCATCTTCCTTGCAGTGGAATCTTTTGCGACGACTACGACGAGCTCGTCTCCGAGATCCTTCGCCTTCTCGAGGAAATGAACATGGCCTAGATGAATGATGTCGAATACTCCAGTTGCGACCACCCGCACCATTAACGAATCCTCCTATCCGGAACTTTCCTCTGCTCTCCAGACTTCTATGATCTCCTTTCCCTCAAGGAATACCAGGCCGTTTTCCTCCGCATACTTCATCGCCTTCTCCTTCGAGAGGGCGTAGCCGTCTTCTCCCATCATCTCACAGATTGTCGCGGTCGGCGTCAATCCCGCGAGGATGGTTATCGCAGTGGCGAGCTCTGTGTGCCCCTGCCTTTTCAGAGTCAATCCATCGGACGCGTTCAAAAGGTGAACATGACCTGGAGATCTGAAGTTCTTGGCGAAAGTCTCGGAGGCGTAGCCGTTCTCGCAGGACAATGTCATGCGGACGATTTTGGAGAATTCTGATACCGTCAAAGCCCTGTCCCTGTCCGTAATACCAGTGAAAGTCTTCCGATGGTTGATCGTCAAGCTGAAGGACGATTTCGTATCATACGGGATGTCGTTCGGCTTGAGCCCGTCGACAATCGGAAAGATCCCCTTTGAGTGGGAGAGAACATCGACCATGTAAGGTATGCCTATGCATTTCCTCGCGTGCGGAGGAACGGTCGTGCAAATCAGACCTCCTGCGTCCTTCCTCAACGTTCTGATGGTCTCGGGCTTGACATGCTCGGAGGCGATGACCATGTCGGTTTCCTCCTCTCGCCCTTCGGCGTCATATACAAGAATGATATTCCCTTTTCTGAGTTCTTCCAAAGCCTTTGATATCGTGTTGTTCATTTCCTTTCCCGCGTCTTTCGAGAAAACCTTGCTCATCTATTACTCATAATGTTTCTACTTACCTTGTAGTTACCAATTCAATTGTAGATTTTCAGAGATTCTGCAATTTCGGTTTTTCTACTGGCTAAGAAAAATTTGAAGAGTATTTTTATGAAAATCGGATTATGTATGTCCTTAAAAAATCCTCGAATTCATCAAAGGCTGTAACTGTTTAATATGAATCAATGGCATTTACTGAATCAATGTTGGATGATGAAAAATCCATAAAGATGGTCGACAAAAGCGATATGTTCGGCCTGATATCCAGCTTCTCGACTCTCGTCGAATCCGGATACAGAGCAGCGATGAAGATCGATGCGGAGTTTGATGACTGCGGAGGCCTCACATTTCTCGGGCTCGGAGGATCGGCCATCGGCGGCGATCTGCTGAACAACTGGATCGGCGACAAGATACCGGGAGGGATAAGAGTGGAGAGGGGTTTCTCAATCTCCTCACCAATCGACAGCGATTCCCTCGTCGTTTGCAGCAGCTACAGCGGGAATACCGCCGAGACTTTGAACATGCTAGATCAAGTCTTGAAGTCCAAAGCGAAAAATATCCTGTTGATATCTTCGGGAGGCGAGCTCGAGAAGATATCGAAGAAGAAATCTCTTCCTCTTATCAAGCTCAAGCCTGGCATGCCGCCGAGAACTACACTTGCCTCAATCGTGTCATCAATGGCCGTGATTTGCGATGAGCTTGGATGGACGAAGAAGGCGAAGTCCGAGATGCTCGCGGCCTCAGACTCGTGCCAATCTTACATCAGAAGAAATTTAAATCATAGGATAGAGACTAAGGACAATGTTGCCAAACAGATTGCGCATCAGGTTCACGGATTCATTCCGGTGGTGATCGCTCCCAGCAGCATGGAGGCTGTTGCCAGGCGATGGAAGACCCAGATGAACGAGAATGCGAAGCAGCACTGCTTCTTCGGCTCATTCCCTGAAATATCTCATAATGAGATTGTTCCTTGGCAAAGGGACGCAAGATCTGGAATGCTCATCTCGGTTCTTTTAAAGGACAACCAGGAGAATGAGGAGCTCTCAAATAGATTTGAGAAATTCGTATCGACC
>JAOUEZ010000201.1 GCA_029858465.1 Thermoplasmata archaeon
ACGGACGGAGATCCCTTCACTGTCTGCCAATTCAGCCGCTCTCAAGTAATCTGAAAATCTGAATCCCTTCGATATTGATTTTTCTAGCACTTTATCATTCGCGCTTTCCAGCCCAAGAGCCAGTTCAATATCTTCATGAACTCTTGAACAATTCCTCAGGCTCTCCTCCGTAACAAATTCCGGACGGCTTTCGAAGAGCAGTTTAGCTCCTGCTCCCTTTGCCGAAGACAATATTTTCTCTCTGATGTCAGGAGATATTTCATTGTCGTCTAGAAAGCTTCCAGAAGTGTATATCTTCACGATAGACTGCTCATCATAAGTCTCCCAAGCCCTCTCGAATTGATTCAATACATCTCTTGACGAGATCTTTGTATCGGAGGCTTTCGCATTGTATCCACACATCGTGCAGCCTCCCGTCTTCAGCCACCAGGAACATCCTGCCGTCCTCAGTATCATCGTTAGGCATCGGACTCTCTTTCCATCGAGCAGCTCGTCCTCGGACCAGAGGGTGGGGAGCGCTGCATTTCTCATTTTTGTCAAGCGCAACTCCGATGCCGACTATGCTGAATACGATTATGCGTCTTTCGGTCTCGAATATCGCCAACCTTTTCTACCCTGTCATGGATGCACAGGACAATGCAAGACGAAGAAAGGCTCCGGCTGATCAAGAAAGATGTGACGGAGATCATCACTGATGGGGAGCTTGAGAAGCTCATCTTCGAGAAGAAGAACCCGAAGGGATACATCGGCTTTGAGCCCAGCGGGCTTATGCATGTCGGACAGGCGATAAACGCCCTGAAGATCGTGGAGATGACCCGCGCCGGAATGGATTTCACGATTTTCATGGCCGACTGGCACGCGAAGATAAATGACAAGCTCGACGGAGATATCGATAAGATTCGTATCTGCGGCGAATATATGAAACACTGCTTTCTGGGCTTTGAAGTGGACCCCGACAAGACGAAGTTCGTTTATGCTAGTGACATCGTTGATAAGGCGAAATACTGGGAGACCTTCGTGCATATTTCCAAAGCCAGCTCTCTCTCGAGGATAAAAAGGGCGATGACGATTATGGGAAGAGACGAAGATGATGCCGAGATGGACTTCTCAAAACTGGTATATCCGCCCATGCAGGTTGCCGACATATTCGAACTCGAAGTGGACATTGCTTACGGCGGTTTAGATCAGAGGCATGCGCATATGCTTGCAAGGGACGTCGCAGAGAAGCTCGGCTGGAAGAAGCCGATCGCGATGCATTCCTGGCTTCTGCCCAGTCTGACGGGGAGCGGCAGGATGGATGCCACGCAGAACAAGATGTCCAAAAGCGACCCGAAGACGAGCATCATTGTCAATGACTCACCCGAGTCAATCTCAGAGAAGATATCGAAAGCTTTCTGTCCGCCGAACGATGTGGAGGACAATCCGGTTCTCGCAATCGCCGAGAGACTCATATTCCCAGCAAATGGCAGATTCTCTCTTCTTCGATCCGAAAAATTCGGAGGAGATCTTGATTTCTCCGAGTTCGAAAGTCTTCGTGACGCCTATTCTTCAGGAAAGATACACCCAAAGGATCTCAAGGAGAACATGGCCAGAGAGCTTGCGGACATGCTGGCTCCCGTCAGAAAGCATTTTGAAAAGAACCCGAAACCCCTCGAGGGCATCATGAGATTACTTGCTGGAAGAAATCAATGATTTCAATTTTTTTCTCGATCTACTGACGCAAAGATCCAGCATGTGCTTCACATTGCCTTTGCCGCTGAGCCCAGCGGCACCAGGATGACCGCCACCGCCATTGCTCGTCTCGTTACCGACGCCCTCCAGAATTTTACCGAGATGCACTCCCATGTCTACCACGGTCGAGCTTGCTCTCGCGCTGATCCTGAACTGTTCCCCGCGCTGTGAGCCTACAAAGGCCAGGTCTGCCCCGAGCTGGATCAGAGACCTGCACACGGATGCCTCGAACGCCGACCCAAAACTGGTCGCAATAATGAATTGGTCGACCCTCGTAAATCTAAGCCTCTGGGCACCCTTAAGCTGTGATATCTTCTCCGAGAGCTCGGTCTTCCCCTCTATTATTGAGATGGCATCATGCATGCTGATATTGTATTCAATCATCAGCTTCGAGAAAGTGATCAGGGAGTTCGCATTGCCATACCTGAAATGACCAGAATCTGTCAGGATTCCGCCGAGCAGGGTGAGCGCCACCTCCCTGTGCAAGCTTTTGCCCGCCTCTGCGATGATCTCAATGACTATCTCGCAGCAGGAGCTCTTCTTGTCGTCGCTGAGATATTCCTTCGCTTTCCAGTGGTCATTTCTTGAGTGATGGTCAATAACGATGAGTCTGTCATCGCCGTTCACATTGCTCAATTTCCCGAGTTGCTCGGGCCCGGATGTGTCCAAGACAACGAGATTGTCAAAAAGCTCCTCACCAAGGTCATCCTGCGTTTCGATACCGATTGTCTCTGCCATGACCTTGCTGGACCTGTCAAGTCCTCCTGGAGCGATGATCGTCCCTGAAAAAATTGAACTGAGCGAAAATGCGCTCGCGAGCGCGTCGGGGTCAGCATTTCCGTGAATTATGAAT
>JAOUEZ010000200.1 GCA_029858465.1 Thermoplasmata archaeon
ACTCCTTTTCCCAGCTCCACCAAGAATAGGCTGCCCTTTGCAAATCCCCCGTCGAGCATCTCATCGAGGTCCTTCATCCCTGTGGAAACTTGCCAATCGGTCACATCGCCTATTGGTTCGAAAGTGACAGGTTTCTCAGGCTTCTCGTACCGCCAATACTCGAAGGTCCTGACCCTTCCTCCGAGAAGTGTATAGACATACTGCGGCTGCCGTATCTCGCAGCCTCTGAGCTTCAATATGTCGATTATTCTTATCCTTCGCTCCCCCTGTCTGACAAGGCTGAGGTAAACGACGCCGTCTCCGAGATAATCCATCAACGGATCGGGGGTCTCAAGGATGTAAACAACATTAGTTCCTACACCCTCGACGAGATCTCTCTGCAATGCGCTCACAATCTTGGACGACTGGATGCCATATTTTTCAGAGAGCGCATCGATGCTGTCTATGGCGACGAGGGTCCTGCTCGGAAGCGCCCTGTCCACGACATCGTATGCCATCTCGATCTCGGGCATCATCGAGCCGACTGTGACTATCATCTCCCCCTCTCCTCCGGGGGTGGCGGGGCCCTCTTCGCCCTCCTCGATGTTTCCTTCCAGTCTGGCCAGCTCCTTTCTTGGCGCCGCCTTCTTCTCGGTCTTGAGCTCTTCCTTGATTTGCGCAAGTCCAAGGAGGATTTTCTCCATGTCCATCTCAGAGCCCGCTTTCTTGTGCAGTTTCTTCCTGGCCTTCAGGACGTCTCCTTCGCGAACCTTATCCTGGAGCCATGGGAACTGGTTGAAGAGCGATTGGTCCGAAACCCTCGTGGACATGTAATAGCTCTGCTGAATGTGAGCCATCTCCTCGATGAGCTGGAGCGCCATCGTTGTCTTTCCAGTGCCAGCCATACCTCTGAGAATCAGGGAATGTCCGCCCGGGCTGGACAGGAATGAGATTATCTCTCTCGGGAAGGTCTTTGTGACTTCAACATTTTCTGCCATCTACATCCTCCTCTTTTTGCAATATCTGTGATTCACGTCTGATCTTCATCTTCTTTATCTTCTGATTTCTCGTCCTTCTCTTTCGTCATCACAAGCCCCGTGACGACCTCTTCATCTTCTTCGGGAATGAGTTTTATCTCCTTCCATTCGCCGCCGAAATCCTGCACCTGGCCGGTCACCATTTGGAACCTTACGCGCAGCTTGCCTCCCTCGAAGAATATGTAGGCGTTCTTGAGCATCGATTGGTATAGCACTATCCTCTTGCCCTGTTGTGTCAGAGCCCTCGAGACCGCTTTTATCAGCCCCGCCCTCTCGAGCACGTGTATCCTGCGATAGCATGCGGCTATCGGTATATCCAGTCTTTTGCTCAGCTCGAGCGCGTGTTTAGGCTTCCTGGCACATGCGACAAGAATCTTTGCGGCGTATGTGTCCATTATCAGCCTGCAGGCATCGATAGGATCCAATCGGTGTTCCTCCGCCGTCCTCGCGTTTCATCCTTGCAGTTTCAGATTCCTGCCGTATTCATATAGATTTTATTTTTGCCGGCCTCTCTAACAGAGCGTTCTGGGGGCAGGATATGGCTATTAGAGCAAGGCGTTAATCCGCTATGTCCCTTTATTCCTTTTCTCCTTCTTATCATCTGCGATAATAGCATCCCGCATTTGATAAGGAATTAGCGTTTTGTTAATGGCTCTTTCAATATTCTCAGCATATTCTGATTTTCAATGTCACATTGACCGGCAGATGAGTCTAAATACGAGAAAAATGCTCGAATTGGTAGTTCTCGATTCAGAGCGTGAGGGTTGATGAAAGGCTCAATCTGCGAGTGTGGCTATAAGACAATTGCCCTTGCAAAGATTTGCCCCCGTTGCGGCAACGAGATGGTCGAGAAATTTTTTTCAGACTTTGGAAAAGTGCTGACGTATGTCAAGCTGAGAATACCCCCGGAAAACTATAGCACTCCACTGGATCTCGCAATGGTGGAGATTGACAATGGTCCGCAGATTACCTGCTGGACCGACAGAGAACTTACGGTCGATCAAATAGTTAGAGTCCTCGCCAACGGTAGCAAATATTCCTGCGAACCTGTCTGATTTAATCAGATGAATTCAATTTCCTCAACTGTTACAATCGAGAAATCCTTGCCTAGTGCTTCAGTTTTCTTCTCAAGAAATCCTTTAAAGTCCTCGCAGCCGCCCTTGCATTTTGAGATATCGACGGCTATCTCGAACAGCATCTTCTGGTAATAGATCAGCACCTGCGTGTATCCCGCGAGTATGTTGATCCCCTCTTCTGCCATCGCGTTCGATATCTCATACACTGACCCGGGTCTGTCCGGTATCGTGAATTTAATGCGCCAGAGCTTCGAACTTTCGTTTAGGAAAGAGACGGACAACAGCCAAGAAGATGAATCCCCAATCAGCATCACGGGGGCGTCCTTTTTGCCGAAGAACCCGAGGTATGCCTCCGGTAGCTCAAGCGTCCCATTTTTAATCAGTGTCGACTTCTTCTCCATCTTCCTCAGTGCCCTAGTGGTCACCCTCAGATTCCCCGCCGCGGACCCTTTGGTATATCTTTCCGCGAGATTGGATGGTTCCGTCTTCATT
>JAOUEZ010000203.1 GCA_029858465.1 Thermoplasmata archaeon
GGTGTTTGACATAATGAAAAGCACGGGCGGAGGACAGGATGAGTTGCTCTCCCAGCTCATGGCCATGGTGCTTGATGTGAGAGAGAGGGCGAGGCAAAAGAAGGACTTCGCCACCGCGGATTCCATCAGAGACGGTCTGGCAAAGCTCGGCATCGAGATACAGGATTCGGCGGAAGGTCCCAAATGGAAGATAAAGAGATAGCACTTCGGCTCAAGGCTGAGCTGATCTGCTCCGGAGTTCTTCACATCCCTCGAGAGATTTCGATCCCTTTTCCCACGAGCAAGAGCAGCGCAGGTCCGGGAGCCGGCGGCGAATCGATAGTTGTATGCTTTTCCGGCAAGCGGGTCAAAGTCCCGATCTCCCGAGCCAAAGGAGATATCGAGCTTCGCGCTGTCGAAGACAAGTTTGAAATCTTGAAGGATGGACATGCTATCATATCTGGCGTCACGCTCCTGCCGACTCTTTGTCATGCTCCGGGCCAGGCATTCGTCAGTCTCGGCAGGTCATGCAAGATGAAATGCCTGTTCTGCACAATTAATGAAGCTGGCAACAAGACGAAGGAGATAACGGTCGATGACGCGTATAGAATGATAATCGCAGCATCCGAAAAAGAGGATTTTCAATCAGTGGCGATTACTTCTGGCATAAGAACGACGGTCGAAGAGCAGATCGAGGAGATCGCAGAGCTAATTTCCAGAGTGAGAGAAAAATTGCCCGATGTGTCAATTGGTGCGGAGCCTCTCGCAATTGAGAGAGAACATGTGAAAGCGCTAAAAGAGTCAGGAGCAGATGAGATCAAGATCAATCTCGAGGCGGCGAACAAGGAGATATTCAATAAGATTTGCCCTGCGAGAGATTACGATAGAGCCATCGAAGCGATAGGATGGGCGGTAGAGTTTTTCGGGAAAGGCCATGTAACATCCAACATAATTGTCGGACTGGGCGAAAGCGACGATGATGTCTCCAGATCTCTGGAGATGCTCGCAAAAATCGGCTCGATGGGCAATCTCAGGGCGCTGCGTCTGAACGATCACAATCGGAACAGATTGTCGCATATCCTCGGCAATGATCTCGGGTTGAAGAGCGAACGAATGATCTCCCTCGCGCGGATTCAGAATGATATCTTCGAGAAATATGGTCTATCTGCATCAAATCTCAAGACGATGTGTTTTCCATGCGGGTGCTGCGACCTTATCCCGGGAATCGATATCTGACTATCGCTGCATGAACACCGCGACTATCTTATCATCCGCGGATTCGATCTTCACGAATCCGAATCTTTCCAGCTGGACGACGTTACCGACCTCTTCTGCAATCGCCTTTTCGCCGAGACCATCGGCGCTCGTGCCATCCGGCATGAGAACGGTCATCTGGGCGTCATCATCTGTGACCCACTGGATGATTTTATATCCCTGTTTCAGCGCGGCAAGATCGTTCCCTCTGTAATATGTTATCTCGTCGATTATCTCAATGTTGCACAGGTCTTTCAATCTGAATTTCGTGGTCTTCTCAATATCGGCTAGCGGAACGAACACTTTGATGGGTGCATTCAAGGAATAATTTCTGAATCCGACTTCCTTATTATCAGGGTGAAGCGGAGCTTTACCCTCGAGATGATCGACCCCCTGAATTTTCAAGGGGATCGGTCGGTTGACGAAGAAATATCTTCTAGCTTTCGGGTCGATTATCTCCTTGTTCAACGACAGGAATGTCTCCCATGAAAATTCGACATCGACCTCATTCAGACCTGCCCTTACCCAGTATTCCCTGAGCGCGTCGGGCTCGAATCCTCTTCTAGATAGTGCCCGGATTGTTCCGAGCTGCGGGTCGTCCCATCCGCTGTAATTCCCCTGTATGATGCCCTTCGACATCTTCGATGTGCTGAGCTCAGGACCGGTTATTCTCACTCTTCCGTAATGTATGTACTCGGGCTTCGGCCAGCCGAAATAGTCGAAAACGTACTCCTGCCTGTAAGTGTTGTTCAGGTGATCCTTTCCCCTGAGGACATGAGTAAGGCCAAGCAGATGGTCGTCTACCGCCACCGAGAAATTCATCAGAGGGTAGACTCTGTATTTCGTCCCGGTCCTCGGATGGGGGGTGTCCTCGATCCTCAGAGCAGGAAAATCCCTCAGCGCAGGATTCGGATCCTTTAGGTCCGTCTTGACGATTAAGGAAGCCTGCTCCGGGGAAAGGGATCCGTCGAACATTTTGTCCCAGAGAAGCAATTGATCCTCGAGAGGTGCATCCCTGTGAGGGCAGGCTTGCCCCTTCCGCTTCAGCTCGCGCCAGTCATCAGGCTTGCATGTGCAGATATACGCATGCCCCTTCTCCAGGAGTTCGCGCGCCAATTTGTAATAAGTCTCGAACCTGTCGGATTGGTAGTGAGTCTCAGTAATATTCACGCCTAGCCATTTCAAATCTTCTAGTATCATGTCGAAGGCAGCTGGATCCACCCTTGCGGGATCGGTGTCCTCGAACCTGTTGATGTACCTTCCGCCATATCTCTTGACATATTCGTCGTTGAGGAATGCAACCCGCGAATGGCCAATATGAAGCGGCCCGGACGGATTCGGA
>JAOUEZ010000026.1 GCA_029858465.1 Thermoplasmata archaeon
AGACATCAACATTACGTTCTGTCCGGGTTCAAGGCCCATCCTGCTCATGAAATCCTCATTTATCCGACAGACTCCTTTGCTCACGTATGCTGATCCCCTGATATTCAGCCTTCTTGTGGATTCGTAGGATGCGGCATAGGCTGGGTTCTCCTGTTTCAGTCGGTTGACGACATATTTCCTTATCTCTTCAGTGCTCATATCCTCTTTTGGCTTCACTTCTGCCGCAATCATCGAGGCGATCGAGGTAGGTACGCCTGAGCATTCCATCGATCTCTGAATTTTGGATCTATCGAATTCCTGCGGGATCCCCATTCTTTTCCTTATCTTCATAGATTAGAATCCCCTCCGTTGATGACACTGTAATTATTACTCCCGCTAGCACCATAATAGTTTCCCCGGTTGGACTGCAACTGGTCGTCAATCGTCGATGAAAGCTAATTGCTAACGGATTGGTGAACTACTGGCCGTTTATGGATGCTGCTTTGGCAATCCCAAACTCATTCTCAATGACTTCCCTGAACCTGGTCTTTATCTGGGCGGGGGCTTTCTCCACATACTCTTTTGCCTCAATGTTCCCGGATTGGCGCATCTCGCGAACGAATTCTATGATATTGTATTCCGTCAGAAGCTTTCCAGTCCGATCGTAGAAGTTAGATGGGAGATCAGCCCATATCACTGCGTTGATCTTCTTCGATCTCGCCCATGAGACGATGGGTCTATACATGTCAGGAATCACATTACAATTCCTCTCGCCGATATCAGGTCTCACGTATCCGATAAATTCTATCTTGCACCCTTCTCTTCCAGCCAAAGCCTTTATCGCGTCGCTGAGCAGATTGTACGGCGTCTTGGTCCAAAGTACTGGCACGTACCTGCTACCTTCATATGGCACTAATGTCAATCTCTCTCTCGTAGAAAATATGCCTCGGGAGATTCGTGCAAATTCGATGGGGAGCATTGGCCCATCGTAATGCCACCTCCCTTCGACCTTCATGGGCTCAGGGCTCCATATAAGGCCGCCCCAACCCAAGACAACGATTTCAAGCTCGTTCTTAGGCATATGCTGGCGAGATTATGATTCGCATTAATAATATCTTTCGAGGAGTAGAGGAAAAAGCGAGGAGATGTCATGATCAGAGCTGGACAAAATATTATTGAACCCGTCCGAGAATATTATTAGAGGGTCATGAATGCAAAAAGCAAAGGTCGCCATCGCACTCAATCCTTCCAGAATCGAGGGGACGATTAAGACTGCCAATCTCATCGGCTTGCCCGATTTTCAGGATATGGTCGTGTTCATAAAGCCGAACTTCAATACGGCTGATCCTCCGCCTGGCTCCACCCACATTGATAGCTTAAGAACCGTCATCAGGATAATAAAAGAAGGAGGACCCAGAAGGATAATCGTCGGCGACCGAAGCGGTCCTACAAGCACCCGGAAGGTATTCATGGAGAAGGGAATCCTTGAACTATCCGACGAGCTCGGATTCGAGCACATGATTCTCGACGAACTGCCGGATGAATATTGGGAAAAATATGATCCGCCGGGTAGCCACTGGAGAGATGGGTTCTATTTTGCAAAACCTGCAATTGAGGCGGACGCCGTTATTAGCCTCTGCTGTCTGAAGACACATCGATTCGGCGGATACTTCACAATGTCTCTCAAGCTCACGACCGGTCTCGTCCACAGGAAGAACATGATCGAACTGCATTCCTCGGTAAGGAAGCAGAGGATGATGATCGCAGAGATGAATTATCCCTACAGCCCCAAGTTGATAATAATGGACGGAGTGGACTCCTTTTATAAAGGAGGACCGATGAAAGGGGCGTCGTGGAAGGCTAATCTGACCTTTGCATCTAAGGATAGGATAGCCATCGATGCCGTGGGCCTTGCAGCGCTTAAAATGCATGGCACGACACGGCACATTCAGACCAAGCCGATTTTTGAGCAGGACCAGATACGGCGAGCCGTTGAGTTGAACCTTGGCGTCTCTAGCCCGCAGGAAATAGAAATCGTGCCGGTGGATGAGGAGAGCAGCGACGTCGCATTGAAAATTGAGAAAATTCTGAGAGCTGGCTGATTTCCAGCTCCCGGCTATTCAATAGAAGGGAGTCGAGAAGAGGAATTCTTCATCGACCATTACAGCCCTCTTTCCGAGCTCCTTGAAGAACGGCTCTGGAGTTATGCAGGCCTCCGGCGGCAGGGTTCCCCGTTTCTTGATCTTACCCGTGACCATCCAATTTGCGGTGATCGATGGGGGTACAGCAGTGTCTCTGCCCGAGGTTATCCCTCGCTTCGGGTCGTTCCAAGTACGCACATAGTAAGTGACACTGGCTGGCCTTCCTCCTTTTTCACCTACGCAGTCAACTCTGAAAAAGTCGAATTCGTCGAGCATGCCGCTCGTCTTCCTGGAAGCCGCGAGGGCCTCGAGGTACATCGAGGTGATAAAGTCCTTCGGTGAGATTGCGGAATCATCGACAGATATCTTTTTATCGCTGCCGAACCCGAGCTGAACGAGCGTCCTGAATGTATTGAAATCATTCGCGGGGAAACCGATTCTGAAACAGACGTTCTTCAGTCCCTTGCCTATGTATTCTGCCATCGTCGCAGTCTCAGAGTGCTTGATATAATATGCAATCACTTTTCCTGCTGGATGGGGCATAAGGACCTCTGTCTCGCCCGATAATACAGATACAGGTTTGTGCTTTCCGTTCTCAACAATCGTCGGTTTCTGGGTAAGCTCATCAATTACAGTCCTAACAGAATACGCTGGAAACGCGGCGTCCATCGTCTTCTGTTTCGTGCCCCAAGTGCAATAGATGTTGACCGTCTCGATCGAGTCGAGCTTCTTCGCACCTGCGGCTCCGCATATGTTGGTTATGCCAGGAGAACTCCCGATCCCTAGAACGCAGGTGACACCGGCATCTTTGGCTTTCTTGTCATATTTCAACTGTTTGAAGGTATAATCATAAAAGCCACCCAAATCTGTGTAGTGAGCGCCTACATCGATTGCAACGGGCATGATTTTGATGTTCAGCTCATACCAGGTACTGTTTATCACCACATCGACATCCTTTGCGACTTTCTTCAATGCAGAGGAGTCCGTCGCATTGAGTTTGATCGCTTTGACATTGCCTCCCTTCATGGAAGAGGCGATCTTCTTCACGCGCTCCAGATTGAGATCAGCCGCTATGACCTCCGCATCATAAAAATCGACCAGATCCCTTACAGTCATCGCTCCGATTTGTCCAGAAGCTCCAATTACCAATGCTTTCATGATCTCGACCTCGTATTTGCCAGCTTAATCCTCACCAGCTCAACAATAGGCGAGAAAACGTAGTGCCATAAATTGATTTCGTAAACAATGGTCTAATGATTCGAATAATATTCTATTCTGCTTGGCTTTTCAATGAGAGAAATAAAATAAAGGAGAAATCGGGGAGAATATGTTCCCCTCTACTCCATTCGATTTTACAGGTCGAGATTCGTCACTTTCTCCTCTTCCCCTCTTTCACTGAGGTGAAGAAATCGTGATGGTCTTCTTCCTGCTCGAGGATCTCCTCGAAGATGAATTTCGTCGTGTTGTCCCCTTCTTGTTTGGCCACCTTGATTACCTCTTTGTAGAGCTCTATTGCCTCGAGCTCTGCCTTGATGTCGTTGTCTATCATCGGCCACAGGCCGCCGCCCACTATTATAGGCGTGGGCTTTGTAGTCGGAATGCCTCCAAGGTACCAGAGTCTTTCCGCGATCTTCTCCGCATGCTTCATCTCTTCGATGGCTATATCCTCGAACTTATCGCTGACTGCAAAGTGCTCAGGACCTGCCCATTGAACGTGTTGCCACATGTACTGGACAGATACCTGTATCTCCCTCGCAATCGATTTGTTCAGCAAATCCAACAATTTTTTTGATGTCAGACTAACTCCTCCCTCTCCTGGTCGGCATGACTGAAGATTAGAGATTGCCATGCATTACCAGGTATATGCTTGAAACAATAGAGTGATGCATCATTAAAATTCTTTTCGCATGCCCCGCCTGCTCAAGTCATCTATTGGGCCAGACAAATATCGGCTCTACCTCTGTCTTTTACCGTGATTGCATTTTATTCCGGTCGTATCATGGCACCTATTGCAGGAGACGCAGGTGGCATCCTCCTTTCTTCCGGCAATGAGCTTTGCGACAATGTCTGGTTCCCTGATAAGAGGTCTGCTCATTGAGATCATGTCGGCAAATCCTCCTTTGATCATCTCTGCCATCACACCTATCGATCTTAATCCTCCGACGAGCATGACCAGGCACTCGACGTGCGATTTAATCGCTTTACTCTGTTCTTTGAAATATGCCTCTTTCTCACCGACGATAGCTTTCTGGCACGTGACATCTATGGGGGCTTCTTCTATCCCTCCGCTCACTTCAATGGCATCTATCTTCTCCTCACAGAGTATCTTTGCGATTGCGACCGCCTCCTTTTCTTCGATGCCTCCGTCCACGCCATCGAAGGAATTCATCTTGACAGCAATCGGATACTCGGGGAACAGCTTCTTCGCTCTACTCAGAATCTCAACGACGATCTTTGAGCGTCGTTCAGTATCCCCTCCCCAGTCATCCTCTCTTCTGTTTAGAAAAGGTGACAGGAAGCTGGATAGAAGAAAGCCGTGTGCACAATGAATCTGAACGCCGTCGATACCGCACCTTCTCGCCCTGTCAATGGCTTTGAGATAATCATCAATGACTTCCTGGATTTCCCTCTCTGACATCTCCTTGGATATGATTTCGGTCTTGGGGATAGGAAGTTCCGAGGGAGATAGTGGTCTCGGGTTTTTCTTTGTGGGAAATGCATGACGCCCCGTATGCACCAGCTGAGCAAAGAATGTGGAGCCGCACCTGTGAATACGGTCGGAGATCTCCCGATAGGCGGGGATCACATGGTCTCCATGCATACCCTGCTGTCCCTCAGAGCCCTTTCCCTCCGATGATATGTATGAATATCCGGATATGATGAGTCCGACTCGGCCAATTGCGAGGCGCTCGTATATGTTACCGATCTCCTCCGTCGGAGTACCGTCCGGAGATGCTAGCCATTCATGCGTAGCGGATCGGACAAATCTATTGCGAATTTCTGCGGATCCTATTCTGATCTTCTGATCGAGCAATTCTGCTTCGCTGTCATTCATAATGATTGAATCGATTCTTTGATGATAATGATTCCGCACATAGAAGGTAAAAATTATATCGGAATTCATATAACAATAGACTGTGCCCAGATGATCATCCGCATATGCATTCCGAGCGAAATGCCGGGCGGGCTGGATTCCGATGTTAGCAGATCGCTCGATGATTCGGACGTTTACAATTACATCGACATGGATGATAACGCACATCCTCCGAAGATCGAGCTTGCGTTCCAGCGATACAGTTGTCAAGGAGTGGCATGTCTTGATCCGATTGAGGCGATTGCGAGGAAAGGAGTGGCGGCATTGGTTGTCGCACAAATAGGTCCGGATTATCTGTTCCGATTCCTCAATGAAGGGATCAGGGTGTTCGCTGGAGCGAGCGGCAAAGTATCAGATGCGGCAACCCAGTTCTTATCCAATGAGCTCAAGGAATTAAGCAAGAAGGATTTTTCACAGGCTCATTCGAAGAAAAGTCGATGACGGAAAGAAGGAATCGAAAAATAAGAATTGGAGGGGCGCTTTGCGCCCTAAGAGGTTTAAAGGTTCTTCAGAGTGCCTTAAGCTTTGAGACGAAATCCTCATTCTGCTTTGCGAAACGCTCGCATATTCTGGATATCTCGCGCTGTATGGTCTTCCATCTGTTGGAGACG
Source organism: Thermoplasmata archaeon (assembly GCA_029858465.1). Taxonomy (GTDB): domain Archaea; phylum Thermoplasmatota; class Thermoplasmata; order UBA10834; family DTMW01; genus JAOUEZ01. The sequence goes on from JAOUEZ010000026.1 coordinate 5,826, forward strand.
TCGGTATAGAATTGAACCATCTTCTCTTCGAGTTCGATTGCCATTTTGACGGGATCTGAGATATTCAGATTCGGTTTGTATTTCTTCGAATCGAAGTCGGTTATTGGCTCCAGAATCTCTTCCCTGAGCTTCTCTCTCCTCGCAAGCTCCAGTTCGTCCAGTCTTTTCTTGTGCTTCTGTGCGAGGGTAGAGAACAGTTCTGCCGCGGCCCCCGAGACACCTTTCTGATACAGCTCCAATGCTGTCTCTTCGAAATCTGTCGAGAAACGGAGGAGCGATCCGAAGTTACTGCACTCAGAGAACTCGCACTTTGCCATCATAACCACCTAGTAATGACTACCTTCCTGTCGGTGAAGAAATTGATTGCATCTTTTCCCTGACCATGGAGAGTACCGAAGAACGAATCCTTGTACCCTCCGAACGGGAAGTAAGCCATTGCCGCGACGATTCCGATGTTTATCCCGATGTTACCAGCCTGAACACGATATCTGAAATCCCTTGCCCAGCGACCGTTCTGAGTATAAATGGATGCCGCATTACCGAAAGGGCTTTGGTGGATCAAATCAATCGCATCGTCAAAAGAGTCGCGCTCTATGATGCTGACAACGGGTCCGAATATCTCTTCCTTTGCAATCGTCATGTCGGGTGCGACATCCTCGAAGATCGTCGGGCCGATGAAAGCGCCGTTCTCGTAGCCTGGAACCTTGATGCCTCTTCCGTCAAGCACAAGCTTTGCGCCTTCGTCGATGCCTTTCTGGATGTATCCCAGGATCTTCTTCTTCGCTGCTTGCGAAACTACGGGTCCCATGTTAGTATTCTCGTCGAGACCGTATCCGACCCTGATCTTCTTGGCGCCCTCGATGAACTTTGGAACGACTATATCATATGCCTTCTTCCCAACCGGAACCAGATTTGCGCCCGCAAGGCATCTCTGACCTGTGCATCCGTAGAAAGATGCGAGCATGTTTGCGACCGTCTTGTCCATTACGGCATCTTCCATTACCACGAGTGAATTCTTCGCTCCACCCTGTGTCTGGACTCTCTTTCCGTATTTCGAGGAATTCTCGTAGACATATTTTGCGATCGGTGTCGAGCCGACGAAGGATATTCCCTTGATCCCCGGATGCTCCATCAAAGCGTCGGCAAGCTCGTGGCTACCGTTGACCATGTTGACGACTCCCGGCGGGAAACCGGCCTGGTCGATCAGCTCAAAAATGTAATTCATCGTTATCGGCACTTGTCTGGAAGGCTTGACTATGTATGTGTTGCCGGTTGCGACTGCATAGGGCCAGAACCAGAATGCTATCATCGCTGGGAAGTTGAAAGGACAGATAGCTGCAAAGGTTCCCAACGGAGATATCACAGCGTCCTCGTCAATCCCTGATGCCGCTCCGTCTTCGAGATTGTACCCCATCATCAATGTTGTGACGCTGGTCGCACACTCGACATTTTCAATCGTTCTCCTTGCCTCTCCTCTAGCCTCATCGATTGCCTTTCCCTGCTCCTGGGTCATGATCCTTGCAATGTTCTCGTAGTTCTGCTCAAGGATCTCCTTCATTTTGAATAGCACTCTTGCTCTTGTGACCGGGGGGGTCTCTCTCCACGCCTCCCAGGCTTCATTCGCAGCTGAAACTGCTTCATCGATCTGCTTCTTCGATGTCATCGGGACCTTCGCGATGACCTCATTGGTAGCCGGGTTGACGACGTCGTTGTATTTGTCAGCATCAGCCTCAACCCATTCACCATTGATGTAATTCTTGAGGGCCCCGTAGTTCTTTTTTACTTCGGGTAGTAATGCCATGTTAGCAAGACCTCCTCTTGCTACTCGGCGCTATACAGTCTAATTATAAATCGGTTGCGTCGTTGGACTTTTTCCATACGAAGAATCGGTATCAGAATATCCAGACAGAATCGCAACGACAAGAGACGAAGCCAGTATATTAATTTAGCAAATCATGAAAAATGATTATAATAATCAATTTTGGCACTGTGTTTTTGCTTTCTGAATGCCTTTTTCAAACACCTGTATAAAAATATTTCAATTTGAAAAATATTGCTTAAAAAGCTCCCTCGATATTCTGTGAAATGGAATAGGTATCCTCAAAATTCAATAATTATGCAAATCAAATTGTGTGCAATCTAATTATGATCTTTTAGAGAAATTAAACATAGGGGATATTGCAATCAGGGATGCCGGGAACGGACATCGAAATATCGTAGAATAGAAAAAGTCGTCATTTCCGAAGACAGTATATACTCCAGTATCAAATCTGATTCCACCCGGGGCGGGACTGCTCCGAGGAGGGATGCACGATGCCGATGAGAGATGTGAGCTTGGACTCAGTAAAGGAGATTGCATCGAGGAAAGGACTCAAGCCCGGCAGGATAAGAGGAACGGAGGAACTTCAGCTCACAAAGGGCAACAACCCTAGAGTGGAAGTTATTGACTGGCTAGAGTTTGAAAACATACTCGAAAAGAAGGGCCTGACGGTAAGGGAAAGCGGCGGCTTCATGAAGATCATGAAGAAGTGATCGCTTCAAATCTCCTGGAAATTGAAACCCCTTACCCCGCAGATTTTTACATTGATTAGTTGACCTGAGTGATCTCTCTCTCGATCAGGGAGAAGTCGCGTTGATCCATTGTGAACGGATTGACTGAGAGTACGAGAAAGCCCTTTCTGAGAAGCACCTGTTCGTTGATCAGCTGAATGAATCTCAAGACGCTCTTGAAATCGTTCTGGGAGCACATGTACTCCAATCCCTCCAGAAAGATTACACCGCCGCTATGATTTGACAGGAATTGTTGAATCGCTTCAGCGAGGACAGGGAGGTTGTTTGGAGAAATGAATTCGATTTCCGACTCCTCGCTATCGGCCTCGCTCAGCTCGCTTTTCGTCAACCAAATCATCGATCCTTTGATATCGAAGCGCGCTTTCAGCTGATCCGGATGCATTCTGCTTATCGAGAGGAGTCTCGAGCCGGAAGCGATTAGCGATCGCACTATATTCGGTGCTTTCTCCGGGCGCTCCTCACGGATGAGGATGCTCGTCCCGGGATTCAATTCGATATTCATCGGGATGAGCTTTCTCGCCTCCTCCGACTCCTCCGTGAACAGCTTCCTGCCGAGCGCTTTCTCGATCTCGGCTATCTTATCCTGTATCTTCTTATCGAGGACTATTTTGCCGCTCTTTACCATTATCTGGAGTTCCCTTGGAGTATAACCTCTGCCCGTGAGTTTCGAAAGCTCTTCCCAAGCATCATAGAGTCCCTCCTTGTACCCCTTGATGTACCCTCTCGAGAACTCGCTGTTTTCTCCCATCTTTCAACCTTCGACCGTCTCTTGTTATTATTTCAGAGATTATAATATCGTTCTCTTTCTATTTGGCATATTCCTGGGCTGGGTTCTCAAGCACCAGTGATTGTCATATCGTCGACCATGAAATATGGAAGTACTGTATCAAGAATGCTTTCGGTCTCGCGCGACAAATGACTCAGCCTCAAAAGCACGTCGAAGACATTCCCTGATATCATGGTCTCTCTTACTATGTTTGACCGTATTCCGTCTTCTATCTTCTTGCTCATTTTCGCGACGCCCGAGAAATCACCAGAGACAGGATCGACTCTTCCGCTGAATCTCTGAACAAACAGCCCTTGCTTGATTTCCGAGGTCATCTCATCGAGCGATTCTGTACCGTTGCTCACCCATAGGTTGGTCGAGTCCACCTTCGGAATGCTCATGGGTGTCCCCGAGGCATGACCAGTGCTCTCGATTTTCTCTTTGTTCGCTGTGTATTGATTGTACAGGAATGCCTCTAATTTGCCATTGGAAATTACGGGAAGTCTCTGATGTGGAACTCCTTCCCTGTCAAAAGAGGAACTGGAAAAAGCCCCTTCAGCAGTCCCATCGTCTATCACATTAAGCAATTTGGACGCGACAGCCTCGCCCCTTCTACCGATGAACCTGCTGACCCCCTTTTGTACGTTGTTGGAATCTACAGAGAAGAATATCGGAGAAATCAGTATCTCAATGGCGGCGATAGGCGCGATTATCAGCGAGCCTTTGCAACTTTCCATTTGCATAGGGTAAAGAGAATCGATCACTGATTCTGCTAGCTCCCGAGATATCTCTTCTGATCTATCTGCGCCAAGCGACCGGTATCCGTCCATTCGATAATCAGCAGGGGACACATTCGTCCCTTCGATCGCATGCGTCCCGATGTCGAAATAGGCTGCTGTGAATTCCTCTGAGCCCTCAACCCCATTGGAGTTTGCAATAGCCTTCTCCCCCGTCATCACATGATATCTGGCGCTTTCGATGAATATGCGGTCGTCAACATCCAGACCCGCGGATAGAATATTCTTGGCTTTCCTGATGACCGAATCCTCCGACATCTCGGCAATATTCTTGTCATATAGACCCCCGATCTTGCGAATTTCTCTGACCTGAGGCAGGGCGTTGAATTCGTCCATCGGAGCGTTCTTCGAAAGGGAGATTGCATTCCTCACAGCTCTCTCAAGAGCGTTCTTCTGAAGAGTATTCACAGAGGAGAAGCCTAGAGATCCGTTCTTGAATACGCGGATGCCAACGCCTGATGCAATGCTGGTCTTCGCAAGCTTCATCTCATTATTCTCTGCGCCCGCCTCGATAGATTTCTGGCGACCGGTAATGACCTCTGCCTCCTGAGCACCAAGATCCAATCCTAATTTGACAAGTTCATTACAAATCTCGAGGAGATCTTCGCCCATCTCATTGACCTCCCAGCAGGGTGATGCATCTCAGATATCCGCCTCCGCCGTCGACCTTTGCTAATTGTCCCTTCCCGCAATATCCGAATCCCATTTCCCATTCGAAGTCCTTTGTGATTGCGTCAACTGTTGCCAGAGC
>JAOUEZ010000204.1 GCA_029858465.1 Thermoplasmata archaeon
ATACTCTTCATCGCGACCGCGGCGCTTATAATCCCGCCGGTTTTCCATCTCGCCAGGAACATAAAAAGCATGATAGAGCTGGTCGTCAGACATTCCCCCGCCATCTCCGGGAACTCCATTGCACCGATGAGCAATCTTCGGAAGGCGCTCGAGGGGATCGTGATATCGATCATTGCATTGTTGCTGCTGTTCATCGCGCTGCCGCTGGCGATAGATACGCAGTTGCACGAGACAGTATCTCCCGCGGTCTTCATTGCGGCCATCGGAATCATAGTGTTCCTCGCATGGTATCTGAATAAGACGGTATATCGCGCCTTCTCGGAACATGTCCAGAGGGATCTCATCAAAGAGCGCGTGACCGTTGGGAAGGATACGAGGGCGGAGCAGTCGGTCGCAGCCGATGAGGATCTGAAAAAGAGAGAGAAACCGTTATTTCTGGAAGGAAAGGACGAGTGATTTTTTATTCCACCGGTGCCTGCGGTATCTCGGTAAGAATGGGGCAGGATGAGGAGATAGTATCGGGACTTAGACGCATGCTCGGTGAGCAGCGCGTCTTGACCAGCAAGGTCGACATAATCCCCTACTGCTCGGATTATTTCCACAGAGATTCCTTCTCGACGCTCGGCTCATGGCCGCTCTGCGCAGTCCTACCGGAAACCACTGAGGAGGTCTCAGAGATCGTCAAGCTTGCCGCGAAAAACAGAACTCCTATCGTCCCGAGAGGCGGCGGGTCGAACCAGGTCGGCGGGGTCATGCCTGTGGACAGGTCGATAGTGATCTCGACCTCAAGGATGAACAAGGTGATCGAGATCGACTCGCTGAACATGATGGTCACCGCGCAGCCCGGGGTGACCCTGAAGGAGATCGACGAGATTCTAGACTCATTTGGCCTCACGCTTGCGCAGGAGCAGGGCAGCTATAAAGTGGCAAACCTCGGAGGCGCAATATCGACGAACGGCTTCAGCCTGAGGCACAACAGGTACCGAGACATCGGGGAGAATGTGATTGCTCTCGAGGTAGTCCTCGGAGACGGCAGGATTCTCAGGACAGGCAGGAAGGTCTGCTCGAACAGCTCGGGATATCCCCTGCACAAGATATTCGTCGGTGCCGAGGGAACACTCGGGATCATAACGGAGGTAACATTAAGCGTCATGCCCAAGCCGGAGCGCGAGCTGGCCGTTCTGGCAACATTCACCGATTGGGACAGCGCTCAAAGGACCGCATGGAAGTTCATCGACAGCGGGATCAATTATGCGGGCGGCTTCGCGATCGAGTCGATGCGCGAGGAATTCGGTAAGAAAATCCCGGTCGTGCTTGTCGGTCTCGAGGGAACCAAGGAGGAGGTCGAGGTACAGGAGAAGATCGTCAGGAGAATGCTCGAGGAGAGCGGGGGCGAGATACAGGACAGCGACCTTGCCTGGAGCTACTGGCGCCTGCAGAGGACCTTCTGGTGCGGAGCCGTCGACGATGATACAAACGGCGACGATCTTGTCGCGGCAATGCCTCTGCAATACTACGACGAGGCGAGGGAGAGGATGGAGCGCGATGTATACCCGAAATACGGGATTCAGAGCAATCCTGACGACTTCAAGGTCGTCCTGATAGGCCGGAGGCCGCTCGTCGCATTCAACTTCGTCTACAAGATGAACGAGATTTCGTACGAGCAGCTGAAAGAGATGTTCGGGGAGATGATGGCGATAGTGTCCGAGTACGGCGGCGTGGGGCCCGGCTGTCACGCTGTCGGCGAACTGTTGAAGGATTTCATTTCAATGGAGCATGATAAGACAAGATTGGCGGTCATGCGCGGGCTGAAAAAGGTCTTCGACCCATATGATATCATGAACCCCGGGAAGAAATTCGTCCCATGATGGACATCAGGGGAGCACATTCACCCAGAAATGCAATTCTCCATAGTATTGGTCGTCTATGTAGACCTTGACCATTATCTGCTGATAGCCAGAGTCGTACGGTGTTGCGTTCAATGACAAAGTATGGTTCTCTTCGTTTTCCATCATCATGACGACCTCGTTCATCATCGTACCGTTGACGAAAGTCTGCACGGAGAATTCCGCCTGACGCCCCTCGCCGTTCATCACTTCGAAAGTGAAATTTAGCGAAATTCCGACTGTCCCATTGGCGGGAAGGTCGGTGCCGCCGTCCTCGCTCATCAATATTATGTGAGTCGTCGAAGGAGGATTCGCTGTCACAAGCAGATAGGCGAAAATTGCTATCAGCACTGTGCCGAAGGCGATGCCTATCGCTATCACCGGGTCTACATCCTCCTTCCTAGGTTTCTTGATCTCCACCTCGAACTTCCTGTTCGTATGATGCCTCATCTTGTCCGCCATGAGGGCGATCAATGTGATTCCCAGGAGCGCCGAAAGCGAGCTCTGCAGAGTGAGTACACCTGCGAGCGCAAGCCCGGTCGCGATTATCATGGACGAGATCACGCTCAATCCTATCGAAAGGAGCATGAAGAGGTCGAAATCGACCCTGTCCGTGAAGAACAGCCTTGTGATCGCGTATCCTGGGAGGAAGAATATCAGGATCATCCCGAGACCGAAGG
>JAOUEZ010000027.1 GCA_029858465.1 Thermoplasmata archaeon
TCTCCGTTGACTGTCAGTAGCGCTTCGGGTTCGGTAAACCCTACAATATAGATTGACGCCTCACGTGTCAGACTCCCATCCGGTATCAGAGTTCCCGTATCGTCTTCCATCCATGCGTCAAGATACATGAAGGTATCGACATAGAATGTCAGCGTTAGGTGAGGTGCAAAATTGCCTCCATTATCAACGGCGTCGACATCGAGCCAGTGCATCCCTTCCGATAGCTCGAAAAATGGTGCAACGGAAATCACATTGTTGGATATTGTTGCGAACCCTGTCAGGGGCCACATTCCATCCAAAGTGATCGACAAACCTCCGATTCCTGAGTACGCCGCGGTATCGTTGAAGTACAACTGCATAATCGGCATCGGATCGTTGATGACCTCTCCATCAGTGGGCCAGATTGGCTCAATGACTGGTGCTGCCTTGTCTAATAGTATAATGTACACTGGTATCCTGTAGCTATCCCCTGCTCCCCAGAATCCGAATGACACATATCCAATGTACATTCCCTGAGCATAGGGCAGATCATAAGTGAAGTTCATGGAGAAATTAGTCCAGGGATTCACAGTCGCGGGGACATCGATTATTTCAAACGGCGTTGTTGAAATCGGATACTCTATGAACAGGTCGTAATTGGCCATTACGCCCGGAACCGTGTATCCATAGACGCTCGCTGCATAGGTTCCCTGGGGCGGCGCATGTATCTGGACCGTCTCGTCAGCCGTCGCGCCCGCACTCATGCCCATTAGCCACCAGTCGTTGCCTATCGGATCATACCAATATACTTCCAGATCGATGTCAAGCCCGCCGACAACCGAGGTCGTAGTCACCTTGAGGTAATCATGGTCGTCAGTCAGTTCGAAGTATGTATCTGTGTAGCTGCCCTGGTAAGCGGTGAGCCCCATGAAGCTTTTCTGTGATATCGGGCCGAACGCCTTTGCGCTGAAAGGAACCCCGGTCATTCCCGAGAGAGCTCCCGGAGATATGTCTATCGGTATCTTGTCCTTCGGTTCGACAGCTGGGATATTCAGCCAAAACACAATCGAGCCTGGGGAATAACTCAGGCTGTCGTTGAACACCCTTGTTACCCCCGTTATTAGCTCGTACGGTAACAGACCAGCACCTATTGGATTCCTCAGCACAATCTCGTTTAAGCCATTACTAAATGGTACTGCGACGACCTCCTTGTTAAATCCTGTAGATGTCTTGAAGGCAAAGGTGCCAGCACCGAGATAGTTCTCCTCGCTTCCGCCGATCTCTCCCAAATGGAACGGTTCGTCATTTATGAGCCAGGGTGCGCCGACATTTGACAGCATGTGCACATCGATATCCGTCGGAACATCGGACCAATTGACTGTCACATACAGTCTATCATCAGGACCTATTACGTATGCGTCAGGCACATCGGTATAATATGTTCTCCAGTTGCCGACCTCGTATCTCCATTCCCTGTCCGCAGTTCCGCTGACATTATTATCAAATATCGTTTGATCCAATAGATTTCCGCCAAACTGGAACTCCGGGTCGTTAGCTGCGACATGAAGGAGAATCGGCATCACAGTGACATTACCGTCCGCCGTGAGATATACCGCACCTTCGTATGTCCCGATTGGCGCATTCGCAGGGAGAGTCAGTGTAAGCATATTCGCCATTGTGCCGCCCGCCGGTATGTTCATTGTGCCGAGTAGCTCGCTCACCCAAGTCCAATCGGTCTTCTCATAATTCTCAATCCGGAAGTTCCAATCGATTCCTGCTTGACCACCCCAATAGACAGTCATCCTGAGATAGAGTCCGTCATCGATCCTCGTTAACGGGTCGTGCATGAGTACTTGCAATATGTTAGATACGCCTCCATCGACAGTCACCCTGTTGAATTCCGAGGTGGCCGCGACGCTGTCGTTGTCAAGATCTATCCAGTTATGCAGTTCAAGTCCATAGTTGAATATCGGACTGTAGGTCCTTCCCGGATCGAAATAATCGTCGTATGAACAATACGCCGTAATCCTTGTCAGGTCAGTACCGGCGGGTATGTACCCTGTTATGTCCATGAAGAAGGGGTACTCATCGGCGGTAGCGTAGTTCAAATCGGTCGTCGAGGTCTTCGTGAAAATAGCATCAGAGACCGTGACCGTTACTGGCGCAGTTACATTATGGTTTACGACGTTGAATGTCTTTGCCCCTACATCCCCTGGGAATACCACATCGGGGAATGTCAGATAGTTTGTACTGCGATATCCGCCCGGGTACCAGACATTGTCAGCTATCGGAATACCACTGTTCGCGTGGACCACGGGCTCAATCGAAATTCCATCAGTACCGGAAGCGAGCAGGACTCCTCTCTCGGCATTGATATAGCCAGCTCCTTGCTTCAGGACATCAGTGTTGATGTCATCCGCGGACGACATTATCAGTGCTTTTCCGATCTCACTAGATGGATAGACGCCATTCGCGTCAAAATACGCCTGATACATCAGGGCTATGGCCCCCGCTGCAACAGGGCAAGACATACTCGTCCCGCCGAATGTCATCCAAGAATCATTGCCGTTCTCGGCTCCGAGATAGAAATACAATGGCGCAGGAACGAATCCATATGCTCCTGCAGCGACAACATCCGTATGAAGCTTACCCGCTTTTGTCGGGCCATCATCAGAGAAGGGTATCACATCGCCGTACATTGCGTCGTCTGTCGCTCCCTGACCCAACAGATATCTGTATCCCATCGATGTCGCCGCTCCCACCATTACCGCAAGTGGATGTGTTGGGCCGCTTGAAGTGCCGTACCCCGGTCCGCCATTCCCGGTTGACCACATCCAAAGAGTACCTGGCCAGTATGCAGCAATCAGATAGTTCCAGCCTGAAACAGCATCATTTCCGGATTCGGTCGCCGTACTGTCGAACCCGTAGCTGTTGCTCGCAATGTTAGCCTCGTCTCCTGTGCCGGCTACTCCATCATAGCCTATCGCCGCTACACTCCAACAGTCTATGATGCTACCAGATCCAAAAACGGGAACGGCTATGACTGTGGCGTTCGGTGCCATTCCTGAAAGCAGACCGTCAATTGTCCTTCCTGTTCCAACTGCAGAAGAAGCGGTACCAGTGCCGTGAGATTCCAAGTAATTGAACTCACCAACAAAAGCAATCATTTCGCCACCTGAGGGTATTCTTGGCGTTGTGAAAATTACATCTGCTAGAGGCATCGAGTTGACGCCGTCAGATATCCAGTATATCATTCCACCAGATATGTCTGCGATGCCATCACCAGCGTTCCACATAGAATCATTCCATTCGTCAGTGTTCTCATTGTAAACATCGAAATAGGAAATCTCATCTCCTTTCATGCAGGGCTTGTCGTTGTTGAATGTCTTATCGTTCAGAAGATCGACATACACCTTCTCACTGGCGCCAGTTGTTAGATTCAACACAACCAGTACAGCGACAGGTTCCCCGTAATAGGTAGCCAGATTTGAATCAGGATGATATCCAATTCTATAATAGCTCATATTAGAAGGGATTTCGCTGACATTGTATTTGTACCCATCAAAATAGATAAAATCTCCAAGTCTGTAGGTTCCATAAGTCTCGGTGTACCAGGTATTGTCGGCGAAGCCAGTATTTTCGTATATTTCAACAGAAGAAACGTCAAAAACCAAAGGCCATCCGTCATAGGGAGATGCCGGATTGTTGACTCTTGCCTGCCTTCCCTGGAGGTCCGGATGTCCGAAATCCACACCGCTGTCGAGTAAGGCGATTTTCACACCCGTACCGTCGTATCCCATTGACCATGCATTAATCGCCTTATGCTCCTCGACCGTATAGCTGTCTCTTGGTTGTGGTATCAAGGCCTCAGGAATTTGATCGTCTGGTGCATCAAATCCAGTCAGAACTGGTTTGAAATAAGGTGCGACAATTCTTACAGAGGGAAGCTGTTCAATCTTTGTGATAGTACTCTGAGGTACAGAGAGGTGAAGTACATTTAAGCCAGGAATCATCCTGCGTCCCGTCGGATTCAAACCTTCTTGGACAAGAAGTGCATCGAGCTCGAAGACATCGGTTGTGTCAATATAGATGTCAACAATTTTTTCTGCGACCAAATGATCGGGCAACTCCATGATTTTATCCTGTTGATTTGAGGCTATCAAAGGTTCGGGAGAAATCGGAATTTTTATCTCATCATTTACCTTTGCCGATTCATACCCATCTGCATCGACTGCTGGTATTACTGCTGTTAATGCAGAAGCGAGCATGATAAGTACAGTGATCATAGCCAGACTTTTTACAAATCGAATTTTCATTTCAATTCGCTCCTTCAATACCTTCATACACCGGCTCAGGACCGGCGTTTCCCCCCACTGAGGAAATCGGTAAAGAACTTTATTGTATGATATTTATAACTACTTTCAAGAATTGCCCTGAGATAAAATCGAGATTATTTTTCAGCTGGGGATTACATAGAAATGATTGCAGAATAGTTACAATAATTCCGACCTTTTGATGGCGAGACTATGAAGAGAAAATTTTCAAGAAGGCTATTCCCGCATATCAAGAAAACATTCGCATTAAAATCCGACTCGCGGAAAAAAATCATAAGATATAAATTGATTTCGGAAAAAGACACAAAAACTATATCGTTGGGAAATAAAGAATGCTCTTTTTAATGTATTTTTAATGTTTTGAAAACATTCCAGCCGTTAAAAGAAGGGTTCTTATACATTTACAGTTTTGAGGTATTTGTCCGGTTTGGAAATATTTCCAGATTCAAGGGGCGGCCCCGGAAAAAACGAGGTTGGAATTGTTCTGACCATTTCTCATTCGAATTAGAGTCACCGGGAAGGAGGGAGAATCCAATGTCCAATGAAAGATACATAGAAGAGTACATGAAAAAGACCCCGAGATCGAGGGAGTTTTATGAGAAGGCCGCAAGAAAATTGGCGGGAGGTGCCGAGAGCAATATCCGTCTCTTCAAGCCATATCCTCTTTATCTTACGCATGGGCGTGGCCAATATATCTACGATGTAGACGGCAACGAATACATCGATATGATTTCCGGCATGGGTGCAATAATTTTGGGACACAACGATCCTGAGGTCAGAGCTGCCGTAATCGAGAGGGTGACAAAAGGGGGAGATGTCCTCGGCTGCCCGACAGATCAAAGTATGCATTACATCGAGCTTGTCCAGAAGGCCTTCCCGAGCATGGAGCTATGCAGGTTCAGCAACTCAGGGACCGAGGCGACAATGAATCTAATCAGAATTGCGAGGGCATATACTGGGAAGGATTGTATCGCAAAGGCTGAGGGAGCCTATCATGGTGGCCATGACTATGTACTTCATGCGTTGCATCTTACCGACAATGAGCTCAATAGCGATCCGAAAAGACCGCCATGCCTGCCATACGGGTCAGGCATACCTAAGGTCGTCACGGAACAACTTATCAAAGTAATACCCTACAATGATGCCGAAGCAACGGCGGAAATTCTCGAGAAAGATCAAGATAAAATCGCCTGCCTCATCTTGGAACCGGTTATGGGCGGAGGAGGGCTGATTATTCCTACTGATGATTTTCTAACTAAAGTGAGGAAGATCACAGAGAAGCTCGGCATCGTACTGATTTTCGACGAGGTTCTCACAGGATTCAGAATCGCTTACGGAGGAGGCCAGGAACGATTTGGAGTTAATGCCGATCTTACTGCTCTGTCGAAGATTGCAGGAGGGGGCTTCCAGATGGCCTGCATCGGCGGAAAGCGCGAGGTCATGGAGACGATTCTGCCAAAGGTGCAGGGAACAGCTGCAGAGGTCAGCGCGGGAATGAGGAACGCTGTCCAGGTTGGTACCTACAACGGCCACCCGACAAGCCTTGCGGCCGGAGGAAAGACAATTGAGATACTTGGTAGATCTGGCACATATGAGTACCTGAACAAGATCTCCGATATGCTCTGGGGCGGTTTGAAGGATCTTCTGGATGACAAGAAGATCGTCGGCAGCGTGAACTATATCGGTCCTCTTGGGACAATATACTTTGACTGCATCAGCGCAAATACGTGGAGAGAGACCTTCTGCCTGAATGAAGCCAAATGGACCCATTTCTTCTTCGGCATGATGAACAGGGGCGTCTATCTTGGAATACCCCACTGTGACGAACGGTTCTTCTTGAACAAGGCGCATACCGAGGAGGACATCCAGAAGATACTTGACACGGCCGACGAAGTACTTGATGAGATCAAGAGGGAAGGATGAAAATATCCTCCCTCCATTTGATTATTCCTTGATATCTTCCTGATTGAATCAAGAGGGACGAACCGATGGATGAACCGGGCGAAAAATGGTTTGAAAAATATAAAGATCCAGATCAGAACCATATATGCAACATATATCGAACGAAAGACCAGCAGTTCTCATTGATAATTCCTTTTGCATTGAAGGGGCTTTCGGCCAACGACAAATGCCTCTACATCGTAGATGAGAACACCAAATCGGATGTTCTGAAAGAATTTCACGAGAGATGCGGCAGCTGGAAATCCAGTGATTTTGACAAATTGATCTTCATGACGAAGGAAGAATCGTACCTTCGAAATGGGTATTTTGATCCGGACAGTATGATAGGATTTTTGCGGGAGACCGAGCGGCTAGTGCTCGATTAGGGATATCAAGGCCTTAGGATCATGGGGGAAATGACCTGGGTCCTGACAAAACTACCGGGTATAGAGAAGCTGATGGATTACGAGGCCAAACTGAATTATTTCTTCCCTGGCAGTCGGTCTAAAGCAATCTGTCAATACAATGAGACGAAATTCAATCCTGACATTCTCCTCGATGTCATTTATTCCCATCCCGTCGTTGGATTATATGGCTCCCTTTTCCAGAACCCCTATTACATCTCTCCCGAGCTCTTCCTGCTAAGAAAGAGAAAAGATGTACCCATCACAGTCTATGAGAACATCAGAGACAGCCTGTTAGAATCAGAAAAATTGCGCATATGATGTCTGATTCACAATGCCCAGAGCTGTCCATAGGAATCTTCAGGAAAGCAACTTTACTTCTGCATTCCTTTCAGTCTCTGATATTCCTTGACCTTATACTTCTCCTTCAGGCCAACATCGATATACGTCGCAAGGAAGTGAGCAGCGACTCCTATTCCCCATCCTGCCGTCATCCAGATGAACCAAGGATATGAATCCGGTCCAGATGTTATCAACCATATAATCGCGACAAATACGTTCACGATCAAATACACACCGAAATGAATTAGGAAGCTGACTTTCTCGCGAGCTATTTTCTCAGCCTCTTTGATCATCTCTTCCTCAGACATCATTGACGATTACCTCTCCCAGTAAATCTGCTCACGGCTAAATATACTTCTGCAAAAATGAATAATTGAGAGATCACCGGGCAGGTGATCCCTGAGATCCCTTTAAAAGAATTTAGTAACGACGTCGAAATGCTCTGTGACCTTGATTCCTCTCCTTCCAAGCTCCTTGAAGAACGGATAGGGGTCGACGGTCACTTCTGCCGGGTACACGCCTGGCTCTTTGATTTTCTTGACACCCTGCCACCAGGACACAATTGCCGGTGGAACCGCGGTATCCCTTGCAGAGCTCGCATTCCTCTTCGGGTCGTTCCAAGTCTCAATAAAGTATGTTACGGTACTCGGCGTGCCGCTCTTCTCACCGAAGCAGTCGATCCTGAACATGTCGTATTCGAACGGCTCATCCGGCGGGGTCTCTCGGCCGGCAAGAATCGCGTTCTGGTACATGGCTGTCAGGTAGTCAATCGGTGATACCTCGCCCGTTCCAGCCTTTAAGGCTTTGGCGCTGGCAAATCCGAGCTGAACAAGAGTCTTGAAGGTGTTCAGATCTGTCTCGGGGAACCCGATTCTGAATGTGACATTCTTTGCCCTCAGGTTCTTTCCCATTGTCGCGGGTTCGGAGTGCTTGATGTAGTACGACTTGACTTTGCCGATGGGGTCAGGCATTATCACTTCCTTCTCGCCCGACAGAATTGGCTGCTTCTGATGTTTGCTTCCGATCCACATGATAGGGTTCTGTGTGAACTCGTCGATGACTGTCCGGATCGAATATCCTGGCCAGCCTGCCTCCTTGACAGGAAGCGTGTTCCCCCAGGAGCAGTATAAGTCAATAGTGTCGACCTTGTCCAACTTTTTCGCTCCCGCGCCGCCAGCAACATTTGTCATGCCAGGGGTGCTTCCAAGTCCAACAGTAGCATTAACTCCCGCGTCAATCCATTTCTTGTTTTGTTCAATCTGCTTTAGGCAGGTGTCGAAAAATCCGCCCAGGTCTGTGTAATGAACGCCGTTCTTGACGGCGACTTCCATTACGCCTAGGTTCGTCTGGTACCATGCGCAGTTTGCAACGCAATCCGGCTTCTCTTTCTTCATGACTTGATCGAGCTTTTTGAGATCTTTTGCATCGAGCTCCATCGTTGTGACTTTGTTCGGGTCGACTTTTAGGTCCTTTATAGCCTTCTTTGTCCTTTCCAAACTACGGCTAGACGCAATCACATCGACCTTGCACATCTCAACGAGGTCTTGAACACAGAGCGCACCTATCTGTCCAGATGCACCCAACACAAGTGCTTTCATTTTCTGCCTCCTTTTATGACAGAGGGGAGAAAAACTCTCTCCGTCTAATCGCGTTTCGGCGATTACTTCATTGATATAACTAATTTGTCTTGCATATTTTGGAGACAATTCGAAACAATCTTCAAACAATCTTGCTGGCTTGCTAATTATTATATGCAAATTGGCAAGACTCCACCCCTTAATGTTAAAAAATGAACAAAAACTTCCATAAATTATTGCAAGTGTGAGATTTATCTAAGAAATCAGAACTTACTTGAGGTCTGCGAAGTCTTGATTTTTCTTCATTAAGGCCTCACGAGCCTGATGTCCTTCAAGTATATCTGCCATCTTTTTTCGTCCTCGACCTTGTTCATCAATTCGCCTTTCTTTGTTTGAAGATCGTTTTCCATCTCAACATCATGAAGATCGTTTATTGCTTTGATTAATCCGGATATCTCATCGAGCAGGTCCATTGCCGCCCTCTTTGTCAGCTCATCGTGTCTCAATCTGTTCTCAAGGTCCCTCTTTCTATCCTTGATTTTCCCGATAAGGATGTGCGCAAGCATCCTGTCATTTTCAGTGACACCTGCCTTCGTTCTGAGTTTGAACACAAGATTCCTCAATTCTATCTTTGTTCCATTGAAAGTCTCTTTGTCAGGTATCATATTACCTACCCAGGCGAAAACAGCATGTGCTCTCGCCAGTATCTTTTCTCTCTCCTCCTCGGAAAGCAATTCCTTCCCGGGATCAACCTTCTTGTCCGTCATAATGCATCAATTCCTGTTGGCTTTGAGGAAATATCATTGAGTGTCCAAGACAATCACGATCGGGGCGATTCAATCAGATCATATGGTGATCTCGAAATATATATCGGCCTCAGAGCCATTTGGAGGACCCATATCATCCCCGAACGAGAACATCAGATACCATGCAGATCCTACCAGGAAGACTGGGATTCTATCTTCTTGGTGCATGATTTGCCCGTCTGCATCAATTGTAACATTGAAGGAAATGGCGCAGTAGTCCGTGATTTCGATTCCAAACTCGGTTTCAAACTCATCGCTCATTGTTGTGATGTTCGCAATGATGTCAGCCGGAATATCCTCCTTCAGAATGACATTCCTGTAATTGACCGTAACAACAAATTCCTCGGCCTGGGAGAAGAAATTCTCCTCAAGTTCGAATATTATGCGCAGTCTGTCATTGCTGAATTTAAAAATAGTCTGATCAACCGTGCCTGCAGCGTTTTTTTCGTTCATCTCATGTATGAACTGGTCGAAGGCTTGTTCCGGCGTTGCTCCTCCGGCTCCCGACGCACTGAACTGGAAAACTGTCAAACCGATGATGGCCGGCGTTATAACGAGTATTGCAAAGATTATCAAGACAGCTATGATTGCATTTCTTGACGGAAGGCCATCTGGCGGTGGAGGAGTTTCTATCACCTCTGTTTGTTTAAGAGGTGCAGGTCTCCATTTGCCGCTTGCGATATTCTCCTCTATGATGTCTATTCTATGGTTGATGTCGCTGAGACGGAGTCTACGCGTCCTGCCAAAGATGCTCTGCATGATATTGACACCGGCCCAGACAAATAGGGCAAATATCGCAAACCAGAGGAAAGTGTACAACAGCCAATATATCTGCAGCGCGCTGGCGAAGGATGGAAGCATGTTGAACAATTGAACTCCGAAGATCGTCAGAATTACCGCTAAGGCAATAAGTACAATAGCTCTGACCCATTTCTTGACCATATAATCTGTGGCTTTCATAGATCGTTACCCATCCATTCAACGGGGTTTGACAGATGTCCGAGACGATAATGGTCGATTTAAGGTCAAAAGGTTTGCTAGCTGAGTATTTAGGCGGGTTCAGACATTTCATACCAAAATCTTTTTGACAGCACAGATATTAACCGGTTACTGGCATTGAATGCGGGGATGGCCCAGCCCGGTAAGGCGCTGGATTGCTATCCTCTGTCCCTCTGGGACAAGGCAAATATCCAGTGCTCTTTGAGCTCGAGGGTTCAAATCCCTCTCCCCGCGCTATCATGCGTAGCCAGACATATATTTTTCATTTCAGGAAAAAGCCTTATCTCCTGCTGAATG
>JAOUEZ010000205.1 GCA_029858465.1 Thermoplasmata archaeon
CAGGTAGTGGTGGACAAAGTAAGATCGATCCCGGGTGTGATTGACACCAAAACTTTGACAGGCATTAAATTCTGAGGTTCGCTGAGAGGTTGAAAAAATGGATGCAATTGGGTTCTTGACAATATTACTGATGGTATTTGCCCTCATGATGGTCTTGGCTGGAATATTCACCGCATATTTCGGTAGCGGGAAGAGCAGGATGATCGGCATACTGCTGCTCGTGGTCGGGCTCGTGATCGGCATCATATGGGCGGTTCTTGCCGGCATGACTGATATTATAGACATCGAGCTCGGGACGGTCGTCTGGGACGCGTTCCTGAATATCCTTGCCGGATTAATTGGGATATTGGCAGCAGTCGGCGTTTTCCTGCTGGCAATCATGAAAGCATAGTGTAGAAGATTTTTTAAAACCCTTTCACTTTGTCCTAATTCGATGGTAGTCCAGATTATTCTCGGAAGCAAGAGCGATTTGGAGATAGCCAACAGGGCAACTTCGATCTTGAAGAAGCTCAAGATAGGGTATAAGATAACCATCGCATCTGCGCACCGGACGCCCGACATTGTGGAATCTCTCGCGAAGTCGGAAGATACCAAGGTATTCATCGCGATTGCGGGACTTTCCGCAGCACTGGCCGGGACCGTGGCAGCTCATACGATGAAGCCTGTAATCGGGGTGCCCGTTTCTGGCAAAGTATCTTTGGATTCCATACTCTCTATGGTTCAGATGCCGAAAGGCGTTCCCGTGGCCGCTGTCGGACTCGACTCGGGGGAAAACGCAGCATTGCTTGCAGCTGAAATACTCGCACTGTCCGATCATAAGGTCGCGGAATCACTGAGAAAATACCGCGACGAGATGAGAGAGGCGATCTCAAGAGACAACAAGGAGCTGGAGAGTTCGGATGTTCAAAGCTGAAAAATTCATCAACGAGATCATCGAAGAGATGCGCAGGAAAGCTGACGGCAAGGCGATAATGGCCTGCTCTGGCGGTGTCGACAGCACTGCCGCTGCAGTGCTTGTGTCGAGGGCGCTCGGCGACCGGCTTCTTACGATATATGTGGATAACGGATTGATGCGCAAGGGCGAAACTGAGTATGTCGATAGAATGCTCGCAGAGCTGAAGGTCAATCATAAGATTGTCGATGCCTCGGACGAATTTTTCGAAGCATTAATCGGGGTCATCGATCCCGAGAAGAAGAGGAAAATCATTGGGGAGAGATTCATCAGGGTCTTCGAACGCGAGGCGAAAGCTTTCGGGGCCGAATATCTCGTCCAGGGCACGATTGCTCCCGATTGGATAGAGAGCGGTGGAGGCATCAGAGATACGATCAAATCCCATCATAATGTCGGCGGGCTACCGGAAAAAATGGATGTGAAGATCATCGAACCCTTGAGGGATCTTTACAAAGACGAGGTTCGGAAAGTCGCTCGCTCTCTCGGAATAGAGGTCTCAGAGCGGCAGCCGTTCCCGGGTCCCGCATTGGCGATCAGGGTGCTCGGGGAGGTGACGAGAGAGGCAGTCGAACTTGCCAGAGAGGCGAACGCGATCGTCGAAGAGGAGATTCAAGGCGCCGTTCAGCGGAACGAAATACAGATGCCTTGGCAGTATTTCGCGGTCGTATTGCCCGTGAAGAGCGTCGGCGTTCAAGGAGATGTCCGCGCCTACGGAAGAACAATAGTGATACGGGCGGTCGAATCGGTGGACGGAATGACTGCGAACTATGTCAGGATTCCTCACGATGTCCTTGAGAGAATGTCGATCAGGATAACGAACACGCTCAAAGACCGCATTAACAGGGTCGTCTACGACATCACGAACAAGCCACCATCTACCATCGAATGGGAGTGAGTGTTGTCCGATTTCGGACATCGCATTTTTCATAATGTCGTCAAGAGGCCAACATATCTAAATCGCCCTCCCAGACTCTTGACACCTCATCACGAGGATCTTATCCAGAAAGGTGTGAATAAATGATCAAGGCATCCGTTATAGGCGGAACAGGCTACATGGGTTTCGAGCTGCTTCGCCTTCTGTCCAGACATCCCAAGGTGGAAATCGACGAGATCACCTCGCGAAGCAATGCTGGAAAGAAGATATCCAAGGTGCACGCTGCTCTCGAAGGCATAATTGATAAGGAATTCTCAGCGGAGCTATCAGATGTCTCCAAACCGGAGGTCGTGTTTGTCGCGGCTCCTCATGGAGCATCTATGGACATCGTCCCTCAATTGATGAAGTCAGGATGCCGGGTCATAGACCTCAGCGGTGACTACCGCTTGGGCAATGCTGGCGAGTACAAGAAATGGTACGGGAAGGAACATGTCGATCCAGCCAATCTCTCGAAGGCTGTCTATGGTCTTACCGAACTGAACAGGGCGGAGATCTCATCAGCCAAACTGATCGCCAACCCAGGATGCTATCCGACAGGAGCGCTTCTTGCATTGATACCCATTGCGCGGTCAGGCGGGATAGCAGGAGATGTAATAATCGATTCGAAGAGTGGGACGAGCGGAGCTGGCGCTTCCCCGAGCGAGTTCACTCATCATTCCACCTGCGCGGCAAACGTTC
>JAOUEZ010000028.1 GCA_029858465.1 Thermoplasmata archaeon
TTTTCAAGTACTTGTCTCCCGACTGGACAAGAAAGTCGGAAGATCTGAGATCTCTCGGAGACGGTTTCTCGATCTTTGAATCCGCACTGAAATATATCGAGCAAAAATGGTGATTGCCCCTTCCGACTTTATTGCCTCACACCACCCTATAGCAATCTCACAAAGCTCATCATTCGAATGCTTCATTAGCAACGATTTTTTTAAAAATTCATAGCACGGACAAGCAAATCCGACAATCGTCGATAAACATCGTTAAATCGAATATAAAAGTATAAGAACACGTGGATTTTTTCTGCTCCCCTATGAAATCGGGGGAGAAGCGGCATTTGAGGTTTTTTAATGAGCTGTCAGCACTGTCGGTGCATTTAATTATCGTGATATTCTTCAGCTCGATGCTAACGATTATCTGGCCTCTCCGATTGAATGATAACATCGAGACCTGGTATTTCTTGCATTCTTCTGTATTCCAAGGGGTCGCCGCTCTCGCCGGAATATGCCTAATTGCAGCCTTCTTCTTCTACGAGAGACTCGAAGTCCATTTGGAGAACCTGAAGAACGATTGCGTCAGAACAGTAAGGAGATTGATCAAGAGAGGCGGAATCATGTTCGATGAGGCGACTATTATCGGCATTCTTCAGGATACCGGGAAGAAAATGAAACAATTGGAAGAGACGGCAACACAGAAAAGTGTGGGCACTGATGTTGAAAAAGCGAAGGAGAAGTGGAACGCTCTTTATGATTCCTACATTTGGGTCTATGAATCTCTGAAGGATATCGCTCATACTGAGGCGAGAAAATCGAGTCTCACAAAATTCGTCGAGGATTATTTCTTGCCAATGTTCGCGCCAATACTGTGGTCAATCATATCAATATGTCTCACGGAGCCAATGATATCCAGCCCGTTTCTGTTGTCCTTCTCGATGTATCTGTCGTTGCTTTTAACAATATTGGTCATCTCTAAACTCGTCTATGGGATGATATGGGGAACCTGGCATGAATTCGTAGTGAGACGCCTAGATCCGTCAGATTTCATCTTGAACAGCCTTGCGAGACTCGGGATAAGTAATAGCACGGCTGATCTAATGATTGAAATGGAGAAATCTTTGACATCGAAGGAATAAAAAAAGGGTAGAATTAGAATCGTAGAAAATGGTGAGAAAATTCGGTCGCGTCAATCACTTAGCTCGAAAGAGAGATTATGATTTCGACCTGATCTCCATCTCTAAGTCCGAGCGTTCTTCTAAGATGATATTTGCATACAATTTCAAGCACGTTGGTGTAATGAGATCTCGTCGGCATAACCACCGCGCATTCCATGTTGTGTATTTTGGCGAAGAAGCATTTCACATCTCCGAAGGTCCTGCCCTCCTTCTCGAAGCCTTTCACAATCACTCCTTCGGCTTTTCTCAATATGTCGAGCTTCGGCAGTTCGGACTCGCCGACCTTGATATTCAGAGTGCCCTCGTACGGCTTGAACCATAGCTTCTTCTGGAACTGGTCGAGGTACTCAGGCTGATTGACATAATATTGACCTTCTCCAAGACCCGAAATTACGGTGCCGATAATTACAAGATGATCCTTCATTTCGAATATTCTCTGGTAGTCCGAATACTCCTTCCTGAGGAGGTCAAAACCCTTCTCTGTAAGCTTTATCCGCTGCCTTCTTGCGCCGAGATCCCTCTCAATCAGACCGTTCGACAACAGCTCGAGTATCTTTTTCGATGCGGATTGCTGGCTTATGTCCAAGAGCTCCCCGAGTTCTCTCGATGAGATGGCGATGTAGTCGTGCACTCCGCCGAGCAGAGCAATCTGTTTGAGAGTGGCGATATGCTTGTCCCTCATCGAAGGTCGATATACGTCTCTGTTTAAATGATTTGTGCAGGAAAAAACACGGCATTCAAGCAAAATCAAGCCGCTGGCATTCTCTCATCCTTATGACTGGTATTGATGAATTTCGTAGTATCTTTATAAGTTCTTGGTCATTGGTGACGACTGCCGCATGCTCTTTCTTGGCAATCTCTATCACTCCTCGGTCTCCCTTTTTAGATGCTTCGACAACGCGGAACTTATTCGCGAGCTTAATTGCGGCCTTGGCTTCCGAAGCTTTAATCTTGGTCAGCTCATCGATCACGCAAGACGGGACGATGATTTCCACATTTCCAAGAAGCCTCGTAATCTCAGAGACAATATCGACCTTGAACTGAAAGGGAATCAGAAGTGCGTTCGAATCCAGAACAACATGTTTGATGTCGCTGAGCACAGGGATCACGTGCCTTGGACCATTATTCGAGTATTCCGTAGCCTATGAGCCTCCATTTTCCGGCTATGCGCCTTGAGATGGCGATTCTATGGCCTTTCTCCGCACAAATCGGGATCTTGAGCGATACCTGGGACACATCTTCTCTGCCGCTCTTTACAACTCCGACCGTCGTCGCAGTCCCCGCGCTGAGCATCAATGGCTCATTCGTCTTGACACTCTCCACGGATACGTTCTCTACCAGCCCTACAACTCTCTTGAGAAGGTATGTCCGCATGGTGAAATCCTTCACCACTTTCGGAAGAGTTCCCGGTTTTCCAGCCAATCTCCCGACGAGCGAATCCGATTTTGTGAGCGAGGGATCGAGATATGTGCCAATCGCTATCAATCCGCCGGGGCCGACCTTTTCGAAGCCGGAGCCTCCGGCATAAAGAGAGGACACCTTTGTCCGCAGGGGTATTTCCTCTCCTCGTCCTCCGAGCTCAATAGGTACGCCCGGGAGCACCTCGATCTCGTCGTCGAGGGCGATTTCTCCCTGGCTGAGGCTTCCTCCTATCACGCCTCCCCTGAGATCTTCTGGGTCCACACCCGGCTTATTGACATCGAACGATCTAGCGACCTGCATACGGAAGGGTTTCTTCTCGTCATATGCGGGAGTCTTGATGTATCTTTGAATCGCATCGAGCAGTTTGTCAATATTCACATCATGATGAGCCGAGACAGGGATTATCGGTGCGTTCTCCGCCGTCGTCCCTCTCAGAAATTCCCGAATCTCCTGATAACTTTTTAACGCCTGTTCTTTTGTAACAAGGTCAATCTTGTTCTGAACGACGATGATGTTCTTGACACCCATTATCTCAATGGCCATCAGATGCTCCCTTGTCTGAGGCTGGGGGCACTTCTCATTGGCGGCTATCAAAAGCAACGCGCCGTTCATGAGCGCGGCCCCGGAAAGCATCGTGGCCATCAATGTTTCATGTCCTGGTGCATCTACAAAAGAGACGGAGCGGGCATACTCGCAATCGGAATTGCATTTCGGGCATTTAGGACTCGTGCAAAATGATTCGCCCTCTTCGCATGAAGGGCATTCATAGATGGGCACATCGGCATAGCCCAAGCGTATCGAGATCCCTCGTTTGACCTCTTCGGAGTGCCTGTCCGTGATCTCACCCGTGAGTGCTTTGGCAAGAGTGGTCTTGCCATGGTCCACATGGCCGATCAGGCCGATGTTCACTTCGGGTTGAGTCGGGACGTTCATGCGCCCTCCTTCTTCTCTTTTGGCTTGATGACATCGGAGATCTGCTTGGCTCCGTGAGCTGTGACCTTGAGGTTTATCTGGACCGTCTCCGGAGATATTGCACTGCCCCTCATCGACTTGCGCCTCCTCATCCCCTTTCTCGGAGCATTGAAGCCCAGCCCCTTTGATATGAGCACTTTTGACCTGCGCCCGCTCGGCATATCCTTCCTCATCGGGAAGCCGTCCTTATCGCTGCCTCCCGTGATTAGAAGCTTGTAACCGGGAAGGCCGAGGAAGATGCCGTCTATCTGATCGCCGATCTTTTTTCCGATGAGAGAATTAGCATGATGCCCTGCTATGGTAGTCTGATAAGATTTCCCGTTCTTCGGGTCACTTACATTGGCCTTGAACTCTACCAACATAATCACTTCCGTTGTGAAAGGCCCTATCAACAAAGGGAATAAATAGGTTTTGGCAGAACCAGCAGGAAAACATTGCGCTAAAAGGAGGAAATGGCTGTACCGATAAAGGCCTAGAATTCATCGGAAAATAACGGTATCGGAAAACGGGCAATTACATCGCCCAAAACGGCTCCTCTTTCCGCTTTATCTGCATGACTTCCTGCATCACTTCGACCTCATCCGACCGGAGATCCATTTTCTGTAGCTTTCTCGCATCCCCTTCGGGGATATCGATATAGAGAATGTCCTCGACTTTCAACTGCCTTCCAACGGTGACATCGTCTATCGAAATCGCGACCTCTTGCCCCATTAGCGCGACAGGCTGGCTTTGGTTTCCGCTCTGAATGCTCCTGATCTTCCCGATCATCTTTCCGTCAGACTTTATCAATGCCTGACCTGACATGATTCTCCCGGCCAGAACTCTGACGCCTACTATCGCGGGCTTGCTTACGCGAAACACGCAGTTAGGGAGCAGCTTGATCTTGCCAGGGAATATGATCTCCATGCGTTTCTGGCCCTCTATCTCCTCTTTTTTCTTCTTCTTCCAGACCTGATAATCCTCAATCAGGCGGTATACCACATTGTTGCTCAGGACAGTCACATCATGATCTTTCAGCTCGGCCTGAGCCTCGGGAGTCATGTCGACGTTGAATGCGAGTATGATGCGGTGTGTAGGATCTGTCGCCGTCTCCGCCTCGACGAGGTCCTTCTTCGATATTTTGCCGATCCGCGCGGTCCTTATCGGCATCTCGGCGTTCTTCATCTCGAAGGCGAGTGCCTCGATGGACCCTATCGCATCGGCTTTTGCGATAATGCCATCGGCCGCCAGCTCGATGTTGACCTCGCTCTCCTTCCGTATCTCCTCGACGACCTTTTCCTGATCCCCACGTATGACCTTGATCAATCCGCCTGCAAGGGCTGTCTCCAAATTCTGCGCAGCTATCTTGATACCTGCGGCGGCAGTAATCGTCTTCACTGAGTCGAACCGCTGTGTCGGGTCTCGTATCTCGTCGAGCGGCTTAGGCTTCAGCAACGCCTTGATTTTCGTGATAATCGGCTTCGAAGGGTCAGTGGAGGAAATTGCGACCGAATCGCCTTTCTTGATCTCTCCTTTGTAGATTATCACATCAAGGGTCGTTCCCAACCCCTTTTCTTCCTTGAGCTCCAGGACGGTCCCTTCGGCCGCCTCCTCCTGCTCGGATTCCAGCTGATCCTCGAGGAATCTCTGGGCAAGACCGACAAGCACCAGCAACAGGTCTGGAATGCCCTCTCCTGTTTTTCCGCTCAAAGGGATTATTGCGACCGTCTTTGTGAAATCCTCGATCTTGTCGAATCTGTCCGCGCCGATCCCGTACTCGTACAGCTTCCCGACAAGGTCGTATATGATCTGGTCGAGTTTCGCGACCGTTGACTCAGGCTGATTACGGACGGTCAGGACAAATGGTTGTTCTTTGTGCGCCCTCCATCCTTCGAGCAGGTCGATCTTGTTCGCGGCGATAATGAACGGTGTCTTGTACTTCTTCAGAATCTTCATCGATTCGATGGTCTGAGGCTGTATCCCCTGGTTGACATCAATTACAAGCACCGCGAGATCGGCGAGCGCCCCTCCTCTCGACCTGAGCGTGATGAAAGAATGATGCCCCGGGGTGTCAATGAAGAGCAGACCTGGGACCGAAAATGATTTCCCCTTTGCCATATCGCCGCACAGTTCATAGATTGTCTCGAGCGGTACCTCGGTCGCGCCAATGTGCTGTGTGATTCCCCCGGCTTCTCGTGCCACTACATTAGTGCCTCTAATCTTATCAAGAATAGTCGACTTTCCATGGTCGACATGACCGAGCACAGATACTATTGGCTGTCTCGTCGACATAGAGCTCACCGAAGGGTATCATATTTGATCGACCGTGAAATCTCAGAGCTTGCCCTCGTAAAGCCAAGGCTCATCGATCCGTTGGTATTTTTGAATCTCGTAATCGTTGAAGAACAGCTCGATTTCCCGCTTTGCAGATTCCGCGGAATCGGAGCCGTGTACGACGTTCTTGCTTGTGTGAAGCGCAAAATCCCCTCTGATCGTGCCCATCGGGGCGTCCTGGGGATTCGTCTCTCCCATCATGGAGCGGCAGACCGTAATCGCATTGTCCCCCTCGAGAACCATGCAGACAACCGGCCCGGACGTTATATACGCGATCAGACTGTCGTAGAAGCTCTTGCCTTTGTGCTCCTCGTATTGTCTCTCCGCCAGCTCCTTGGGTATCTTCATCATTTTCATTGCGCAAATCTTGATACCTCGCCCCTCAAATCGGGAGACGACATCTCCAATAAGGCCGCGCTGGACGCCGTCCGGCTTCACCATGAGAAATGTCCTCTCGATCAATTCTCATCACCCTTATCTTTCTCAGCTTCCTGAGGAACAGATTTTTCCTTCTCCTCGGGCTTCTCCTTCTTCTCAGCTTTTCCCCTGACATTTCTCTTTACTTTTTTAGCCGGCTTCTTTGAATCTGACTTGCCATGCTGCGTCTCCGCGGCGAGCCTGACCCCTTTATCACGCTTGTAAGCTGCGGTCCATTGAGTCGCACGTGGTACCCTCTTGAGATCCATAAGATTCTTGAAGCATTTATTGCTGCAGAAAATGAATGTGCTGCCATCCTTGCGGATGAAGAGCCTTCCGGTTCCCGGCTCAATGTTGTTTCCGCAAAAGGAACACAGTTTTTGTTCGACCATCAGTGATCACCATCCATATTTCGGTCAGAATATCGGTCCTATCTGACGCTCAGCTTCCTTGCCTCTCTCGCGGTCTCCTTGAGCATCAGAGTGTCGCCGACCCTGACTGGACCCATCACATTTCTCGTGATTATTCGTCCTTTGTCCCTTCCTTCGAGGACTCTGACTTTCACCTGGGTAGCCTCCCCAGTCATTCCGGTCTTTCCTATGACCTCTACAACCTCAGAAGGAATGCTATCATCCGCCATCAGAATTCGCCCCCGTTACTTCCTGATGTCCGCAATTTTCTTGGAGAGATCCTCCAAAAGCGGCTTGCCCTTTCCGGCATCAAGTATCGCGACGGATGCGGTCGGCTTCTCGAGGCCGCAGGCATTGCCCAGCTCGGCGCGGCTCGGAACGAATGCGAATGGGACCTTTCTCTCGTCGCACAGCGCTGGCATATGCATCAATATCTCGGGCGGCGTCACATCTTCAGCCATCACGACGAACTGTGCCTCTCCGCGCTCCACGAGCTTCGTGACCTCGTTCGTCCCCTTGCGGAGCTTCCCGCTGTCCCTCGCCAGCTCGACAAGCTCGTAAGCTCGATCGATAACATCCTTCGGAATCTCGAATTTTACAAATGCAGGTTTGCTCATTTGATCGTACCTCCTTCAGACGCATCGCGCGTCTTCATCATTCACGGGCTCTAAAGAAGAGCAAGGTGCAGAAAGGCTCTCGATATAAAAGTCTATTGATGATTCGCGCTTACATTGTCACGCTGATTGAGATTTTTTAATACGTTTATGTATTTCAAAGGCAGAATTTTCCTTCAGCCAGGGGTTATAAACCTTTCAACCAAATGTTATTTACCCCTTCCAATAATGGGAAAAACGCGGGCGTCGGGACTAATTTTCCGCCTGACACCTGGCAGGTGTAAAAGAAATGAAGGTTTTGATATTAGGCTCAGGAGCAGTAGGTACAGAAATCGGAGATATTTTGAGGAAACAAAAGGAGATTGACGAAGTAGTCATGGCCGATCTTCATATCGAGATCGCGAACAAGGCGGTCAAGAAGATGGAGAGCCCGAAGAAGGTCACTTCGACAGCGATGAACGCGAACAACGTTGAAGACATGAAAAAGGGCATGAAGGGCGTCGATTTTGCGATTAACGCCACATTGCCGAGGTTCTTCTTGAAGATCATGAAGGCATGCCTTGAAAGCGGTACGAACTATATGGACATGGCCACAGATCTCGGCGTTGCAAGAGAGCAGAAGGCAGGACAGAAGATCGATACAGTTCCGATAGATATGCAATTGGAACAGGACCAAAAATGGAAGGACGCTGGTCTGTCTGCTCTGCTTTGTTGGGGAGCGGAACCCGGGGCAGTGAATGTGTTCACACGGTACGCCGCTGACCAAATGGATTCGGTTGAGAAAATCCTAGTGAGAGACGGGGACGACTCGTACATAGAGGGATATGACGGCTTTGTTTCGTATTGGTCGCCGGACACCTTGATAGAGGAATGCGCTGATATGGACGCATTGATTTGGACAGCCGGCCATTTTGAAAGGGTCCCATCGCTCTCGAAATCTGAGATGTGGGAGTTCCCGGATCCGGTCGGAAGGATCAAGGTCTGGATGGTAGATCACGAAGAGAGCTCGACACTCGGAAGATTCATCAAAGGATGCAAAGAATGCAACTTTGGTCTCGCCTTGAGCGATGAAGTCGCTGACATGATGAGGATGATGAAGAAAATGGGATTCGTCAGTCCGATACCGATAAACGTAAAAGGTGTCAAAGTGGTTCCGAGAGACGTTGTCACGGCTCTGATGCCCTCGCCAACCGACCCGCACTTGATGAGCAAAATCAGAGGAAGCGGATGCGCGAGCGTCACCGTAATCGGCAAGAAGGGCGAGAAAAGATACAGTCACTTCATTTACAATATAATGAGCCATGAGGAGTGCTGGGAAAAATACAAAACGAACGCTACTGCCGTGCAGACAGCAACACCGCCTGCAATTGCGACAGTGCTTTTCGCAAGAGGGGCAATATCGAGGAAGGGAGTATATCCTCCTGAGATGCTTGAACCCGAACCTATCATGAAGGCTTTCTCTGAGATGGGGTTCCCATGGCATGAGGTGAAGAAAGAAATCAAGTAATAATCTCTGAGAGCGGGCTCTGACATGAGCCTTCTCTCGCTTATTCAATATTTTTCTTTAAACCGATTTTCCAGTTTATCTGGTGTCGCTCAAGTCGTACTTCATATATGTAGAGCATCATTAGATATTTATTGGAAAATAATATTAGATTTTTAAATTACTGGCATCGGATTTTTTACGATTTCCTGAAAGGAAATAAATAGTCTTATTCTATTCAATTAGCAACCTGGAAGCCGCTCGAACGGCTTTTCACAATTCCAGGGGGGGATTGAAAAGAAATGAAAATTGTTATAGTAGGAGCAGGAGGAGGCGTCGGTTCTGTTATGGCAGATTGGTTGTCAAGGCAGAAGGATTTCGACCAGATTGTCCTTGCTGGTCGTAAGAAAGACACTCTGAAGAAAGCTCTGGATAACATGAAGGGCAAAGAGAGAGGAAAGATAGCCATTGTCGATGCGAACAATATCGCTGACATGAAGAAATGTTTCAAGGGAGCGGACATGGTTGTGAATTCGACCCTGCCGAGATACTTCCTGAAAATCATGAAGGCGAGTCTAGGTGCAGGAGCGAATTACATTGACATGGCAACAGACCTTGCCGTCATCAACGACACACCATTCCAGAAAGTAAAAAGAGTCCCTCTGGACCTTCAGCTAGACCAGGACAAACAGTGGAAGAAAGAGGATTTGGCTGCAATGCTTTGCTGGGGGGTCGATCCCGGTGCGGTGAATGTGTTCACGAGATATATCGCTGATGGAATGAACAAGGTCGATGAGATCAAAATCAGAGATGGTGACAAGAGCATCATTGAGGGCTTTGATGGTTTTTATTCACCCTGGTCACCTGATACTCTGATCGAAGAAGTCGCATACATGAACTCTCTAATCTGGACGGACGGACATTGGGAAAGGAGACCTCCTCTTACGGTTTCGGAAGAGTGGGAGTTCCCAAAACCAGTCGGAAAGATGAAGGTATGGCTTGTCGACCATGAAGAAACTCAATCGCTCCCGAGATTCATAGGAAAGGGATGCAAGGAAATGAGTTTCATGATACACTTGGACGATGAATGGATTGAAGTCACGAGAGCGCTCAAAAAGGTTGGTCTCGTCGATTGCAAGCCCGTCAACGCGAGAGGTGTCAAGGTCGTTCCCAGAGATGTCATAACTGCATGCATGCTATCGCCTGTCGATCCGAAAATGCAGTCGAAGACGAAGGGCAACATATCTGTCGGAGCTGCCGTCATCGGATACAAGGGCGACAAGAAATACATGCATTACATCTGGAACACGATGAGCCATCAGCAATGTTGGAGATCCTATAAGGCAACGGCTACCCCGACTCAAGTCGCGATACCGACAGCAATAGCTGTCACATTGTACGCGCAGGGAAAAATCAAGGAAAGAGGCGTGTTCCCGCCCGAGGCCCTCGACCCGAAGCCGATTATGAGAGCTTTCACGAAATACGGCTTCAAGTGGGAGCAGATGAAGAAGAGAATCGAATAAATCCAAACATGATTCGCCATGAGGAGATTTTTTCTCCTCTTGGCCATGAGATATTTTTTTTTACTTGCCGAGTTCCTTTTCTTTATCAGCAATCCTCAGTTTTGTCTTGATGACTGTGTCTGGATTAAGAGATATGCTGTCGATACCACACTCGACCAGGAATTCCGCGAAGTCGGGGAAATCACTGGGTGCCTGTCCGCAGATGCCTATCTTTCTCTTTTGCTTCTTGGCTGTCTCGATGACGCTCTTGATCATCCGCTTAACGGCGGGATTTCTCTCATCGTAAAGATGCGAGACTAGCTCCGAATCCCTGTCGAGCCCCAGCAATAATTGCGTGAGATCGTTCGAACCGATCGA
>JAOUEZ010000206.1 GCA_029858465.1 Thermoplasmata archaeon
ATCTATGCCTTTTCTTCTGCCAATTGTTCAATCTATGAAAATAGGATCTCTAACAATAATCCTGGCATAAATATGGAAAGTTCAATCGATTGTCTCATTGCTCAAAATAATATCGAGTTCAATTCTCCTGCTGGGATCATATTGAACGAATCTGAACGAATATCGATATATCATAATAATATCTTCCAGAATAACAATCAGGCTCTGGACAATAAAGGGAGTGAAAATTATTGGGATCATGGGTATCCCGATGGTGGTAACTTTTGGTCTGATTATTCCGGGACCGATGGAGATCTTGACGGCATTGGCGACACGCCTTACATTATCGATATCGACAGCCAAGACAATTACCCATTGATTATGCCAATCCAAATAGAGAC
This sequence comes from Thermoplasmata archaeon, assembly GCA_029858465.1. GTDB lineage: Archaea > Thermoplasmatota > Thermoplasmata > UBA10834 > DTMW01 > JAOUEZ01. The sequence continues at coordinate 381 of JAOUEZ010000206.1, forward strand.
TCCTCCATTGCCGACTTTCAAAGTTTCCCCCTCAAGCGGAAATCCAAATGATATGTTCGTCTTTGTTTCCAATTCCAGTGATCTTCAGGATCCTCAAAATCTCCTGGAAATCAGATGGGACTGGGAGGGGGACGGAATCTGGGACTCTTCCTGGTCAACCACGAAAGAAGCCACCCACCAATACTCCTCCCTGGGAGAATACACGGTTCGAATGGAGGTTAGAGACACCAGCAACATGACAAGCAATACAACGAAGCTGGTACCTGTGATCGATAACCTTCCTCCTATCACAGAGATTGCTATCTCGGGGACGCTCGGCAATGACAATTGGTATGTTTCACCTGTCAATTTGACTATGAACGCGAGCGATCTATGGAGCGATATCCAGATAATATCCTATTGCATGGATTCTACTTTCTGGGAGATCTATGATGATTGTCTGGAATGCAGCGATGAGGGGGTTCATATTTTTGAATATTTCTCCAAAGACACATCTATGAATATTGAAGAGACTCAGACCTTAGAGTTCAAGATTGATTTAACGGCCCCCACTATCATATTAGATCTTGAGCAAGGTGCCATCGTGAATTCGAGCTTCATTAACATTACAATACAATGTGATGATAATGTCAGCGGCGTAGATGTCCTGCAATATTGCCTCGATGATGGCGAGGCAGTATCCTGCAAGAATCAGTCAATAATATCATTGGCAAACCTAAGTGACGGCAATCATCAGATATCGATCAAGGCAATAGATGTTGCAGGCAATCTCTATGAGAAAAATGTGACGTTTGAAGTCTCGACTGGCAAAGGTATATCTTTGGAAATGCTCGCACTTATCACGATTCCGTTGGTCGCCATAATAGCCATCGTTATTGCGCTGTTGATGCTGAGGCGTCGAAAAGGAGGCCCTGAGGCCACTTCTTTACAATCAATGGAGATGGACGAAACACAATCAATCCCTCAACAGGTGGATTCATCAAATCCTCCTGATCTTCCTCCTCCACCAGCCTAAACGGGTATCCGTCTCTTAGTACTGGAATCCGCCTTTTGTCAGGCCGCCGCCGAGCAGTGTTCCGCCGAGGGATCTCGCCCTGATCAGTCCTCTGAGAGGCACTCCCTCGAGATCGTTCGCACTGCTCTTGTTTACGATGCAGACCGCCAATACGGGCTCTCCGCCTGCGTCCTTGATGTCGTTGATCGCTCCGCGCAATGTCTGCCCGGTGCTGATAACATCGTCGATTATCACTACTTTCTTGCCGTTCACGTTCGCAAAGTTAGATGAGAACGCTCCGCCGGCTCCGACATCCCCGAGAGGCCTATATATGGCCAGATCCACGCCGAGTATCTCCGAAAGAACGGTCGCAAAAGGAACCCCGTTCAGCGATACACCGACTATGGCCTGTATCTCCTGCCCTTTCTTGTCCATCTCTTCCAATACGATGTCGGCTATGAGTTCTGATAAAAGTGATATTCTCGTTCCCGAGACGCCTATCGATCTCCAGCCGATCTTAATATCGGTCGGCGGGATCCCATCTGGCCCGTACTCGAGAAGGTAGCTTATCGTCTCAGCCGCAAGGTGAAGCTCCTGCGCTATCTCCCTCGTGCTGAGCCCCTTCTTATTGAGTGCAGAGGCCTTTGCCGCCAAATCCCTGACATCTACCATTTTTCCACGCTCGCCTGAATACTATGATATCCGGATATTAACTTTTCTCATTCAGAATTGGAATAGTAGTGAAATTGTAATCATCATTCATGCACTCATTCTGTCGTTCTAGGCACAATTGTAAGATGTTTGCATATTTCAATAATCCAATCGAAATGAAGGCAGGCGTCGATGCCTATCCACGTTCCATCACAGAGGCATATTCTTGTTCCATTCGAGCCCCAGGGCGATGAGCCTGAGAAAATGTAGCCATATCCAAACCATTCTCCCGAGCCAATCTTAAAGAAATGACTACAGTTGATTGCAAGATTTTTCATATATTCTCTTAGAGATTCGGAAGACCACGATGGGATTCCGGATCCACATTCATAAATTGTCTGTACTATCGCTCCTGCCCCGTATACCTCCTTGAATGTGATACCAGAAAGACGCTCATCACCGTAGAGGATATAATAAGAATCGAGTATTGTTCCTTCGCGACATGCAAA
>JAOUEZ010000207.1 GCA_029858465.1 Thermoplasmata archaeon
AAATTTTCCGCTCATCTCTCAAATCGTCGAGTCTTGCTCTGAGTTCTTTCTTCTTCTCATTTAATGCATCTCGTTCGATCCTCACGGATTGGGCTTGAGCATTGAACTCATCGCGCTTGGCGACTATCATCCGAAATTTCTCTTCCGCGCTCTTGAGTTCGTCGATCTTCTTTCTAGGCATGTCAAATCACATTGATGCGTCGCTATCATGTCGCCTTATTGCTTGGGAGGGCATCACAGGTTCTCAGATATTAATCTAATTCCGAACAACCCTTCTTCACCTGTATTTTGGCAATATTTATCCAGACATCATCGCCTATCAATAACCCATTTTTGCCAGTCCTCGTTAAGACGAATTCCATGGCCAGGGAGGTTATTCATCAGGATGTTGCCTTCTCTTACCGCCGGACCATCACAAACCGACTCGATATTCAAATGGGAATCGAGATCTACATATTCCGCACTCTTGCCCGCGGCCAGATGAGCCGCAGCTGATATCGAAATTCCGATATCCCCCATGCACCCGGTCATGATTTCCAATCGGTTCTTTCGGGCAACATCGACCATCTCGAGAGCCGCGGTCAATCCACCACATTTCATCAATTTGATGTTGACGATGTCGGCAGCCTCCTTTTCGATTGCTTCCATGATGTCTATTTCGTTCGAGACGGACTCATCCAAGCATATCTTGACACCATGTTCGGTCCTTAGATCCGCTAATTCCTTCAGCATCTCGCCAGGAAGAGGCTGCTCGAAGAATTCAATCTTATATTCCGTTGTTTTACTCAAGAAATCCGATGCCTGTTTGAAATCGTATCCCCCATTTGCATCTACAACAATTGATATATTCTCGCCTGCCGCCTCACGGACTGCCTTGACTCTATCCACATCGGTCCGGAGACTCCCTCCGATTTTGATTTTCAATGTCTTGAATCCTGAGTTGACAAGGTTATCAGCCTCCTGTTTTGCAGCGCCAGGTGATTTCAAATCGATAGTCGCATCAGTAGGTACCGCATCTGAAGAGACTCCCAGATGATTGGAAATGCTTACCCCATTTTGCTTGCCCAAGAGATCCCAAATCGCTATATCCATAGCGGCGGCAGCAGCAGGGCTCTTCTCGCGCATGTTGAAAGAAACACGCTCATCAAAGAAATCCTCTGGGTCACTTGAAAATCCCTGAGGTACTGAGAGAGTGTCCCTGCATTTAAGCGGATTGTCGTTCATACTGGAGGCGGGCGAACCCGATCCTACGCCTTGGAGATTCCCGTGGTCTGCAAAGACAACGAAGACCTCAGCTGTAGTCCTCGCTCCTGTTGATATCTCGAATCTTTTTCTCGGGAGAGTAAGCTGATAGAAATGTATCTCAGTCCTCAACTGACGGATACCTCCTAACCGATCTTACCAGTTACAAGTTTGATTATATTTGTATCTATTTCGACTTTTAGAGCGTCGGCAATAGGTTGGCATTTGGATCTAAGAAGATAGGCAACCGCATTCCATTCGTATTCTGATAGTGCCTCGAAATTTGCCATACCCTTGCTGATTAACAATCTGGCGGATTTCATCCTTTTCTTGAGATTCCTATTGACGTCCTTATCCCAAAGATTCAGGCCGATTGCTATCCCTTCTGTCTCAAGTATCTCATCGACCATGCGTTCGATGCCGAGTCCCTTCAGATCTCTCTTAGTAACATCTGTAAGGATCGGTTCTCCTTTGACAACAAGCTCGACACTGCAACCGATTTCCTTTATGATTTCAATGAGAATCCTGTCGAACACAATCTCTCCACAATTGTCCGCGAGAAACAATACCTCATCGGTCTTCCTAATAATCCTCTGGATCTCCTTGGAATCATCCCAGCCAAGGGGCTCATCAAGCATAATCTTGAATTTCTTTGTCAGCGCCTGGGGAGAGACGAGGCTTCCGGCGATCCCGAAGTCGAGAAGATTGCCGATGATTGATACCTTCATTGCCGCCCTCAGAGGGTACTCAGATGCCTCAACATATCTCTCCGCCTCTGGGAGCAGGCGAAGAGCGATCTCATTGCTTTTCCTCTTGAGCGCAGAGTAGGGATCTTTTATTCCCATTATCGAATAGGCCCGTCGATGGACGACCGATGCGAATTCGGCTGATGATATTTTATTCGAAGCAGTTTTTCCCATGATTTCCGAGCATTCGCGAAGAGCACGCATCGTCCTCTCAGGACGGCCGAGGTCGACTTCGTATCCGACTCGTCTTAGAAGACATGGAACGCAGGTTGTCGTGAGCTTCATTTCTTGCCCTTCAATTTAAGATCCGCATGTTTCTTGAAAATTGCATCCAAATCCCTCTTTAATGATGGGTCGTATCCAGGGCTCTTGTGCTCCGCGAGAATCCTCTTTGCCTTTTTCTTGGCATTGATCAGCATTTCCTCTTCGGTGCCCATATTCTTCTTATCAGAATGCCCCATGACCAGCTCTGGGATGACTATCTCCCTCTTGAAGTTCTTAAGAGTATGAAGGCTTCGCAAATAGGTCCCCC
>JAOUEZ010000208.1 GCA_029858465.1 Thermoplasmata archaeon
CGCCCGAGACCAATACCCCGTCTTCCAACGCGAGGCTGACAACGCTTACCGCGTCGTCCAGAGATCTCTCGATCTCGTCGACGACATGCTCTGTGCCTCCCCTGATTAGGATGCTCACGGCCTTCGGGTTCTTGCAGCCTGTGACGAATGTCATCTGGTCGCCGCCGATCTTCTTCTCCTCGACGAGCGCTGCTGTCCCGAGGTCGGACTCCTTCAGGTCATCGAGCTTGGTCGCAATGGTCGCGCCTGTCGCCTTTGAGAGCTTCTCCATGTCGGACTTCTTGACCCTGCGGACCGTGTATATGCCCTCCTTTGCGAGGTAGTGCTGCGCAAGGTCGTCTATGCCCTTCTGGCAAAATGCGACATTCGCGCCGGATTTCTTTACGATGTCGACCATCTTCTTCAGCATCTTCTCCTCCTCGGAGAGGAATGCCTGAAGCTGTGTCGGGTCTGTGATCTCGATCTTCGCGTCGATCTCAGTCTTCTTGACCTCAAGCGCGGAGTCGATCAGCGCAATCTTCGCCTTCTCGACCTTCTTCGGCATGCCTGAGTGGACGACTTCCTTGTCGACGATTATCCCTTCGATCAGCTGGGTGTCCTCCATGGACGCGCCCTGCTTCTTGACTACCTGGATATTGTCCTGGTCGACGTCGTACTTGCCGTCCTTCTTTTCTGCGACTGCGATTACTGCCTTCACTGCGATGTTCGCAAGGTGCTCCCTCGATGAGCTGACGCTCTTGCTGATCATCGCGGTCGTAGCGATGTCTCTGAGCTTGTTCTTGTCATCTGGCGCGATCTTGATGCCGTTATCGGCCAGAATTTCCTGTGCCTTCTGGGCTGCCAGCCTGTATCCTGATGCGATCACTGTCGGGTGCACATTCTGCTCGATGAGCGCCTCAGCCTTCTTCAGCAACTCTCCCGCGAGGATGACCGCTGTGGTCGTGCCGTCTCCGCACTCCTCGTCCTGGGTCTTCGCAACCTCGACGATCATTTTCGCCGCAGGATGCTCGACATCGATCTCCTTCAAGATGGTTACTCCATCATTAGTGATCACGACGTCCCCCATGCTGTCGACAAGCATCTTGTCCATTCCGCGAGGGCCGAGCGTGCTCCTTACAGCCTCGCCAATCGCTTTCGCGGCGGCGATATTGCTGAACTGGGCACCCTTGCCTTTCTCGCGCTTCGTTCCTTCTCTCAGTATTAAAACCGGTGTTTGTCCAATCATATTCATAACCTCCAAACATGCAAACCTTTGATACTCTCTATCATTTGGAGCAAAAGAAGCTTATGTTAGAACTTCTATAAATAGATTATTAGGCTATCGAATCTTAAATATTTATTGATGCCAGTTATTAAGACAACAGGTGGATTTTGTATAATTTCTTAGATGCGGCTATTTTGGGCCACTTGACCTCCCTTTGGGGCAGGCGAGGACGCAGTCCCAACATGTCAATCCGACCTGCTCGTCCTTCCATTCCTTGCACTGGTTTACAAGCAGCACTTGATCGATTTTTCTTGGATAGTCCTTGAAGCTGCTGTCAATCAAGGCCTGCACAGGACATGCCAAGATGCATTTCATGCAGCTCTTACATTGGCAGTCAATCGGCATGCCCGGGATAAGGGGCATGTCTGTGAACACGCTGGTGATGTTCACCCTCGGGCCGTATTCCGGAGTGATGAGGAGAGCGGATTTTCCAATCCAGCCAATACCGGCAGCTCTCGATATCGCTTTATGAGAAATCTCCGAGAGATTTCTCATCTCTATGTTTTCGCCCAAGATCTTATCGGGATCTATCGCAAGCGCGCGGTGATCTTTCTTAATAATATGATTTACAATAATTCCGGAAATCCGCCGGAGGAGCGGGAAGGCGAACTGGTCTTCCGTCGCGGTCTCATAGCTCCCGAACCTGTCGAGACTCACTGCGATGGTTATGCCATATCTGTATCCTGAGAGCAGATCGGGAGGATGAGTTGAAATCTCCCTGATTTCTTTCAGATCGGCCACTCCGAAAAGATCGGCTCCGTTATCTTTGGCCAGCTGTTTCAGTTCTTCCGTATTCTTCTTCGCTTCCCTGCTCATTGGAAATAGTCGAATGCTCTTACATTATAAAAGAAGATTTCAGACGACATTGCCAGAATCTACATCTATATGATTGTAGAATAACCCGGCCAATACGAGGAGAATGACACGATGGCGCGCGGACGAATGAGTCTCCTGTTCCCAGAGGAGATCGAGAGGATACACCTGGTATCACTGAGAATGCTCGAGAAGATTGGAATCCAAATGCGCAGTGAGTCTGTCGGAGAGATGCTGCTGTCCGCAGGTGCAGTGAAATCCGAAAACGGCAACAGGATCCTGATCCCTGAGAGCATGGTCAAATCCGCGCTTGCTAGCGTCCCGAAATCCATCCTCCTCGCAAGCACGGATGGAAAGAACGATATGACGATCCCGTCCAAAAGGCTCTACGCATCGACAGGCGGAGAGGGAGTATATCTCAAGAACCTCGTGAATGGCGAG
>JAOUEZ010000029.1 GCA_029858465.1 Thermoplasmata archaeon
GGACCCGGAATAACAGGATTGCTGATTACTCCTTCGACCCGGAGGGGAATTTCTCGTTCGGCATTCCGGATTACACGGATTTCGAGGGCGTGAAATACGACCCGGAGATCGGGATTTTCGGGCTAGATGTGACTGTCACTTTGAAGAGGCGTGGAAAGAGGATCACTCAGAGAAGGCTCCTGCAGCGGAAAGTCCCGCACGAGCACCGCGTCACAAAAGAAGAAGGGATAAATTTCGTGAGATCAAAATTCAACGTGGAGGTACTCGAATGAAGCCGAAGAAGAAGTTCGGCCGCGTTGTCGGCTGCACGAGATGCGGAAGAAAGCGTGGGATCATCAGACGCTACGGGATGCATCTATGCAGGCAATGCTTCAGGGAGATCGCTCCCCAGATAGGATTCAGAAAATACTCCTGAGGAGGGACACACCACATGCAACAAGATCCACTGAACGATGCAATGTCGTCCATCAGAAACGCCGAGAAGGTCGGCAAGTTGGAGTGCTTAATAGAACCCTCTTCAAAACTGATTGGGCATGTACTAAAAGTAATGCTGGAGAACAGCTACATCAAGAGATACGAGTTCGTTGAGGACAACAGGGCAGGCAAGTATAAAGTCGCGCTGAATGGACAGATTAACGAGTGCGGAGTCATAAGGCCCAGGTATTCCGTGAAGCTTGCCGAGCTCGAGAAGTTCGAATCCAGATACCTGCCGGCTCAGGACTTTGGTGTGCTCATTCTCACAACGACCAAGGGTGTTATGTCGAACGTGCAAGCGAAGGAGATGGGCATCGGCGGGAAGCTGTTGGCCTATGTCTACTGAGGTGAACTGAGATGCCGATTGCGGGAATAATTGAAAGGGAATTCGAGGTTCCTGAGAAGGTCCAGTTGACCGTGTCAGGAGATTCCATCACGGTGAAAGGACCCAAGGGCACGCTCATGAGAAAATTCGACCTCAGGAAAATAAAGATTCAGAAGACCAACGGAGCGAAATACGTCGTGAAGTGCGAATATCCGAGGATCAGGGACAAGGCGATGATTGGCACGATTGAATCGCATATCCTGAACATGATCCATGGAGTCATCGAAGGATACGAGTACAAGATGAAAATCGTCTACAGCCACTTCCCGATAAAAGCCACGGTCAAGGGCGAAACATTCGTCATCGAGAACTTCCTCGGGGAGCGAAGCCCCAGGAAGACAAGAATTGTCGGCGAGACAAAGGTCGCAGTGAAGGGAGATGAGGTCACCCTGTCCGGGATCAATATAGAGGACGTCGGACAGACTGCTGCAAATATAGAGTTGGCCACGAAAATAAGGGGATACGATCCAAGAGTGTTCCAAGATGGAATCTACATCACTCACAAAGGATGGAGGAGTGGGAAATGAGCGAGACAGAGAAGATAAGCGAGAAGCTCAAGGAGCTTCCACACATGACCGAAGAACATATGGAAGTTCTGCAAAAGCATGGGCTCACCACTCCGAAAAAGCTCCTGACAGTACTGCAAGACGAGAAAAAATGGAAGGAGATACATCCTGACCTCAAGGGCATCGGCCCGAAGACTGTGGAGCAGTGGAAGGAGATCCTCGAGGCGGACAAGGCGGAGCCAAAGAAGACTGAGGAGAAGCCTGCTCCGAAAAAGACAGTGAAAAAGGTCGCAAAGAAGCCTGTCGAGAAAAAAGAAGAAAAAAAGAAAAAGGAAGAGGCCGAGGAAGAGGCGGAAGAGAAAGAAGAAGTGGAGATAGTCGAGGAAGGGGAATACGTCCCAAATAAGAAGCCAAAGCTGTCTCCTGAGCTCAAATTCGCCCTCGCCAGCAGAAAAATTGTCAGCGACAACAGGCCTGAATTCTATCGGCAGGAATACGGCAGGTACAAGAGGCTTAGGACAGGATGGAGGAAGCCCAGAGGAATACATTCCAAGACTCGCATGAAAATGAGATACAGGAGACCGATGGTCTCGGTCGGGTACAGAGGACCGAGAGATGCGAGAGGCCTTCACTCATCAGGCTTCGAAGAGGTGCGCGTCTGCAACGTGAATGATTTGGAGAAAATATCCAACTTGGAGACGCAGGCTGCAAGGATTGCGCACAGCGTCGGCCAGAGGAAGAGAGAGAAGATCATCGAGAAGGCCGATGAGCTCGGCATCCGGGTACTCAACAGGAGCTGATCATAATGAATCTCAAGAATCAGAGAAGGATGGCTGCGCAGATACTGAAGTGTGGCGAGAATCGTGTCTGGATGGACCCAAACCGGCTGGAGGACATCGAGGACAGCATCACGCGCGCAGACATCAGAACACTCATCGCGTCCGGGACAATAGCTGCCGCACAGAAGAAGGGGGTCTCCAGGGGCAGGGCAAGATATGTCGCAAGCCAGAAAGCGAAAGGACGCAGGAAAGGACAGGGAAGCAGAAAGGGCACGGCGAACGCGAGGAAGCCCAGAAAGGAGATCTGGAAGCAGACGATTCGCCCCATCCGGAAAAGGCTGAAGGAACTGCGGGATTCCGGGAAGCTGTCACAGCGGATCTACAGGAATTACTATCTCAAGGCCAAAGGTGGAATGTTCAGGAGCGTATCGCATCTTGAATCGCACCTGAAGGTCGAAGGACATCTGAAGGAGGCATGAGAAAATGGCGCAAGGACCGAGATACAGGGTGCCTCTTAGAAGGAGAAAAGAGAACAGGACGGATTACAGGTCGAGGAAGGCGCTGATAGCAAGCGAGCTCCCGAGGGTCATCGTCAGAAAGAGCAACCGCCATGTGAGGATACAGATTGCTGGATATCATGAGGAGGGAGACAAGATACTTGTCTCCGCATTTTCCCAGGAACTGAAGAATCTGGGATGGGAGGGTAACTATGACACCACTCCGGCCGCATATCTTACCGGATTGATGGCTGGCGAGAGGGGTGTCAAGGCGGGCATTGGAGAAGCGGTTCTGGACATCGGCAGGCATTATCCTGCGAAAGGGTCGGTCATTTTCGCGGCTCTCAAAGGACTGATAGATGCGGGCGTTGAGATACCTCACGATGACGATGTGCTGCCATCCGACGACAGGGTCGGCGGCAAGCACCTCTCCGAAAATATGCAGACAAAGATTGAGGAAATCAAATCAAAATTACAGAAAGGGGGCGCTGAGTAACATGGCAGATTGGATACCAAGGACTCGACTCGGCAAAATGGTCGCGGAGGGGAAAATCACCACCATGAGCGATGCGCTGAAGAGCAGGCTGCCGGTCAGAGAACCCGAGATAATCGATATACTTCTTCCCGAGCTGGCCGATGAGGTCTTGGATGTCAATATGGTCCAGAGGATGACTGATTCGGGCAGGCGTGTGAAATTCGCCATCACGGTCGTCGTCGGCAATAAGGACGGGTTCGTGGGGATAGGTCGAGCAAAGGGTAAGGAGGTAGGGCCTGCAATCAGGAAGGCGATTGATGTCGCGAAGACTAATCTGATCGAGGTCAAGAGAGGTTGCGGCTCATGGGAATGCGGATGTGCAACTCCGCACTCACTACCTTTCGAGGTCATCGGCAAGAGCGGCTCAGTGGAAGTCACGCTGAGGCCTGCACCCAGAGGAACCGGTCTTGCGGTCGGAGACATCGCGAAGAGCGTTCTGCAGATGGCTGGCATTTCCGATGCCTGGGGTATGACAGGCGGGCACTCAAAGACAACGACGAATTACTCGCTCGCAGCATTCGATGCCCTGAGGAAAACCATGCTTGTCAAGGTAACCGACAATCAGCGCGACAGATTGAAGATCGTCTCAGGATCGATTGCAATACACGTCGCTCCTGCGGGTGAATCATCCGTGGAGCAGATGGAGGATGAAAAACCTGAGGCCGTGGTTGAGGATATTCCAAATGCCAAAGAGCTTGAGAAAGAGGGGGGAGAATAAGCATGGCACTGGCCGTCGTCAGAGTAAGAGGAATGCAACAGGCCGGGAGCAGGGTTCAGGATACTCTGCACCAGCTTCGTCTGAATCGTATCAATCATCTCGTCTTCGTCAAGCAGTCACCGAATGTCAAGGGAATGCTCGAGATTGTAAAGGATTATGTCACATGGGGAGAGGTGTCGGCCGAGATGATCGCAAAAGTTCTCTTGAACCGTGGAGAGGCAGTTGGGAAGAGGATAAAACTCAGCGACGATTTCATAAAGAGCAACAACGCGAAATACAAGTCGATAATCGCACTTTCGAAGGCGATACAGGCCGATGAGGCATCGCTGTCCGAGGTGAGTAACCTGCAGCCTGTCATCAGGCTGCATCCTCCGAAGGGGGGCTACGAGAACAACAAGAGATCATATGCATCGGGCGGAACGCTCGGATACAGGGGGAAGGACATCGAAATGCTTCTTGAGAAGATGACAGTGCCTCTAAAAGGAGAGCGATTCAAATGGTGAGCAGAACCAGCAAATTCAGAGGAAGCAGAATGCATGGACGAGGGAAGAAAGCCGGACGAGGAGCTGGCCTTCGCGGCGGCAGGGGAAATGCAGGATTGCACAAGCACAAGTACATCAGCGTGGTCAAGTACATGCCCGATCACTTCGGCCATCACGGGTTTAAGAGACCTCAATCAGTTGTCGCGTGTAATAGGACTATGAATCTCTCGGAACTTGAGCTGAACATCGATTCATTGATGAAAGAGGGATTCGCAGAAAAGAAAGATGGAAGGATAATCATAGACCTAACAAAGGCTGGAATAGACAAGCTTTTGGGCTCTGGTAAGATATCCACCCCCGTCGAAGTCATAGTGGATGATGCTTCAAAGAAGGCCAAGGAGAAGCTGGCAGAGGCCGGCGGCAAGCTCCTTGAAAAATGATCTTAGAAAATGGCCCTGAGAAAACTATTGGATCTTAAATTGACAAGGGCTAATAACAAGCGAAACATATCGGACTGGTGAGCATGGCGGACGATGAAAAGAAGAGCCTGCTGTACAAGCTGAAGCCAATAACTGATAGGCTGCCAGCTGTGACAAAGCCGGAAGGGCACGTTCACTTCCGGACCAAGATGACGTGGGTAATACTGATTCTCGTCCTTTATTTTGCAATGACCAACATAATGATCTACGGTCTTGAGACATCGGGAAACCTGGATCTTTTCGCTCAATACAGGGCGATCATGGCCGGCGCTCAGTTTTCGCTCATGCACCTCGGTATAGGACCCATCGTCACCGGCTCAATCATCATGCAGCTGTTCACCGGTGCCAAGATCATCAAGCTCAACCTGAAGGACTCGGACGACAAGGCGATGTATCAGGGAACTCAGAAGTTCCTCGTCATAATAATGATAATCGTAGAGGCAACACCGCAGGTGTTCGGCTTCCTTGAACCCTCAGGAAAATTCATTGCGAGCATGACTGGCGTTTTGCCCTTCATGTCAGGAGACTCCTTTGCCAGGCTCATCATCGTCCTTCAATTGTTTGGAGGATCCTATCTCGTGTTCCTGATGGATGAGGTCGTCTCTAAATGGGGGATCGGAAGCGGTATCAGCCTGTTCATCGCGGCAGGCGTATCTCAGGCGATATTCACCGGGAGCCTGAACTGGTATCCATTGAACGAAGCCATCCCGATGAGCATCGACAATCCGCCAGTTGGAACGATACCCAAAGTCATCTATCTTTGGACTAACTATGGATCCACCGACGTTATATCAGGAGGATATGAACGGATATTCCTGCAAAATCCCAATCCATTGATCGCCCTCATAGGGACTATCGTCATTTTCCTCTTCGTCACATATGCCGAATCCTCAAGGATCGAGCTGCCTCTCGCGCATGGCGGCGCAAGAGGAGCCAGGGGAAGGTATCCGATCAAGTTGATATATGCGTCAAACATCCCCGTCATCCTGATGGCGGCTCTGCTCGCGAACGTCAGCATGTTCTCGATGCTTTTCTGGCAGCATCCGAGCTTCATGAACTGGCCAATACTCGGCCACAACTGGCAGGTCGGAATGTATGTTTCAGATCCGACCTCTGGTAACCTACGAGTGGTCGGCGGAATGGCGTATTATCTCTCTTCCGTCAACGGTGTCGGCGACTGGCTTTTACCCCTACTTAGCGGTAGCTATCTTGGCCAATATAACGCCGGGCTGGTCGACCCAGCCTGGGCGAAGAGCACTCTCCAGATAAGCCTACATGTCATCATCTATGCTGGTGTAATGATTGGTGGATCCGTTCTCTTCGCGAAGTTTTGGATCGAGACTACTAACATGGGTCCCGAGGCGGTCGCTTCCCAGATAGAGTCGAGCGGCATGCAGATACCAGGATTCAGAAGAGATCCCAGAGTTTTACGGCGCGTGCTCGAAAGATACATCCCAGTGGTCACAGTCATTAGCGGAGCTGTTGTCGGCGCGCTGGCAGCCGGAGCCGATCTAATCGGAACTGTAGGTAATGCAAGCGGCACAGGAGTGCTGCTAGCCGTAGGCATCTTAATCAACTTTTACGAGGCTATCGGTAGAGAACAGATGATGGAGATGCACCCGGTCCTCAGGGGATTCTTCGGAGGTGAATGATCGTGCCGAACCCGCCTCCTGGTCGTCCTGCAGCCCCTCAATCCGCCAATGCGGGCAATCAATTGCTCATACTGATGGTGATGTTCTTCGCCATCATGATATTGTTCACTCCGGATATCAGAATAGCCATCGGGACGGCACTGAACTACGTCTTCCTGCCTGCCATCGGGTTTGGGGGAAATCTGCCAATCGTCACTCTCTTGATTGCGGGAATGCTGATGATCCTATTCTCCACAATCGTCAGACATTTCTTTGTGAATTGGGTTGAGATGGCGAGGAACCAGAGAATCGTTTCAGCTTTCAATAAGGAGTTCAGAAAGGCCCGCTTAGACAACAACATGTACAAGATTAAAAAGCTGACAGAGGTCCAGAAAGAGGTCATGGCGAAATCCATGTCGGGAATGCAGACCCAGATGAAGCTGATGCCGGTAACGATGATCGTAATTATTCCGATTTTCGCGTGGTTATTCTTATTTGTCACCCAGCATGTGACGACGTCCACATTTTCCGTCCCCTGGGGCCAAGCGACAGACCTGCTCGGCACAAATCTTCTGCCCAACTGGATACTGCTCTATTCACTGCTCACATTACCCTTCGGTCAGGCCATTGCCCGTGTTCTGAAATATTTTAGTTTCAGAAAGCGCCTTCAGGAGCTTGAGAAGGGCAAGGGTGTTGCAGATGCGAGTTACCATTAGCGGACCTCCTGGCAGCGGAAAGACAACCGTGGCTGAGATGGTCGCTGAGCGTTTTGGAATGAAGCTGCTTCTGACTGGTCAGATATTCAGGGAACAGGCAGAAAGAGCAGGCATGAATGTGCATGATTATAACCGACTTGCGGAGAAAGACAGTTCAATTGACAGAAAACTAGATGAGGAGATACTGAGAAAAGCCTCTACGCTGGATAATGTTGTCATCGAAGGAAGGTTGGCTGGTCATCTATTTTATCTCAAGAAGATCGATTCATTCAGGGTCTTTCTTACAGCGGCTGCGGGAATCAGGGCGGAAAGGATTGCAAAACGGGAAGACACCAGCCAGGAAGACGAACTGGATACGATCGAGAAACGTGAGGAATCGGAGAGAAAGAGATATCTCGAATACTACGGGATCAATATTTCGGATATGTCAGTATATGATCTCGTGATAGATAGCAACGAAATTTCTGCGATTGAAGCCGCAGACATTATTGCGAATGAAATCACGAAGGAATCTCGGTGAGAATGCTCATGCTACGCAAGTCTAAAATGACGATCGATTCAAGATACGGAAAGAGCCCTGAGGAGCGTTCGATAGAGGAGCTTATCACGAATGGCATTGTCATAATCGACAAACCGATGGGGCCGAGCTCCCACCAGATCGCTGCATGGGTAAGAGACATGCTCGGAGCAGAAAAGGCAGGACATGGAGGGACTTTGGACCCGAGAACTACAGGTGTTCTTCCTATAGGCCTTGGAAACGCTGTTCGCGCAATGGATTACATTCACGAAGCTGGCAAGAGATATGTGGGGATAATGAAATTGCACGCTGATGTGCGTGAAGAGGATTTGAAAAGGATTGTCAAAGACTTCACGGGGGAGATCTTTCAGACGCCTCCTGTGAGATCTGCGGTAAAGAGAAGAATGCGCACCCGCAGAATTTTTTCACTGGATATTATGGAACGAGATAGAAGGAATGTATTATTCGATGTAAAATGCGAGGGCGGCACATACATCAGAAGCCTCTGCGTCGACATCGGTGATGCCCTAGGCGCAGGAGCGCATCTGCAGGAACTAAGAAGAACACAGGCAGGACCGTTCAGCGAGAAGGATTCAATCTCTCTTCATACGCTGAGAGATGCAGTAGAGTATTGGCACGAAGCGAATCCAAGGGAAATCAGGAAAATTCTTTCGCCAGTGGAGATTGTATTCTCCGGCTGGAAAAGAGTGATCGTGAAGGATTCTGCAGTCGCCGCAATATGTCACGGAGCGAGCCTTGCTCTTCCAGGAATCGCCGAGCTTTCAAAGAACATAAATCAAGGCGATAAGGTCGCCATAATGACAGGAAAGGACGAAATAATTGCGACTGGCATCGCATCTATGAGTTCCGCGGAGCTAATCGAGAAGAAGGACGGCATAGGGGTAGTCCTAGAGAGAGTCTTCATGGCTCCGTCCACATACCCAAAGAGCTGGGCTTCAAAAACTTAGCAATGCTTGACTCCCAGCTCTGGTTCCTGAATATAATTCAAGAAGATTTATTAGATTGTGAATCGTTATCTGATGCTCCCAGAACTGAGCCGGGGATTTCAATAAGATAACTTATTGATTGGAGATTTAATGACTCGAGAACTGAGGTGTGTGCGGTGATATCGGATAATTATTTCCAATCTCTAATTGAGAATACCTCTGACATAATCGCAGTCGTAGATAGAAATGGTATTCTCACCTACGTAAGCCCCTCAGTCGAAAAGGTCCTTGGTTATGAACCGGAGGAGATGATTGGAAAGGAATTCGTTTCCTTCCTTTATCCAAGAGACGCTGACCCTATCATAAGGAAATTCGGTTCAATGCTAACTGAAATCACCTTTATCGAATTGGGAGATTTTCGAGCTATCACCAAGGATGGAAATGTCCGTATTTTCATAGGCAAGGGAAAGAGAATAACGAACGACAAAGGAGAGATCCAGATAGTGGCCAATGCGACAGACATAACGGTCATGAGAAGGACTGAGAACGAATTGAAGGAGAGCCTCGAAAGATATAAACTGATAACCGAGACCTCCCAGGATTCAATCTACGTGCTCGATCTGGATGGCACATTACAATACATAAATCCTCACGGAGCAAGTCTTTTCGGAAAAAGACCTGAAGAACTCATCGGAAAAAAATGGGAGACTCTGTTCCCCACATTTGCCGGCGCAAAACAGAAGGTATCCATTGGAAGGGTAATCCGCGAGAAGATACCGATAATAGTGGAAGAGGAAGCGCGCTTCCCGGTTGGCAACATGTGGATCAACACCTGGCTGATACCGGTTATAATCGATAACAAAGAAGTGAGATCAATATTCGGGGTATCAAGAGACATCACCGCGAAGAAGGAAGCAGAGATAGAGCTGCAGGATCGGAGCCTCACAGCCGAGGAGGCGAAAATCAAAGCTCAGACATATTTCGACTATCTCGCACATGATATTGCTAACCTCGTATCGCCCATAATGAACTATTCTGAAGCAATTATAGAAATGGGGAATGTTCCGCCTGAAGCGGCGAATTACGCGGGGAAGATAATCTCCCAGATAAAGGAGATAGCAACGTTTCTATTCAATCTCAGACTGCTCGCGGAAGCTGAAAAAGTACCGATTGAGGAGGCCGAGAGTCTTGACCTTGCGGACACTATAAGAGATATTGTCAAGAGCATTGAGGAGCGTTATACCGATAGGAAATTCAGAATCCATCTTGAAATTCCTAAAGATAAAAGCGTGAAGGTAATCGGCGGAAAACATCTAAGAAATTCTCTCGTCCTCGAATTCGACCGTGCAGCGCAATTTGCAAAGAATAGAGATATAGACATTCATTTCAGGATCGTCCCGATCAAGGACGAGAGCGATCTCGACCTTTGGCAGATAAGATTGGACATACCGAATTACAGCATACCGTCCAGGATTAGGGAAAGCTTCTCAATTCCTTTCAATCCCGATAGAAGGAAGGTCCCTTATCATTCGACAAGAAATTTATCGTTCCTAGCGTCGATCGCGGAGCACTTCGGCGGACATATCTGGTTCGAGGATCTGGATGAGACTGACCCATCAAAAGGATCAGCAATGGTCATTAACCTTCTCAGAACATTCAGATGAGCAGCCCGATTTCGATTCTCTAGCGAATCCTCTCGAGAGAAAATGCACCAAGAATCAGTGATGCATTTGTGTGTTTGAACTCGACCCAATCCCTAGTCTGCA
>JAOUEZ010000209.1 GCA_029858465.1 Thermoplasmata archaeon
TTCTTTGGAACTTAGCCGAATATGTTTATTACCCGATTTGTTATCACTATAATGCATGTTCGAGCTGGACAAGGATTTAAAGACAATAATCCTGGAGCATTTATCGGATGATGGGCTGTCGATAAGCGCCCTTTCTCGGATATTGAATGAAAAAGGGATCAAGATTCATCGCCTCGAGCTTAGTGGCTATCTCAAGGCGATGTCCGACATGAACGTCCTGCGAGCGAGAGAGGTCAAGCCGTCCAAAGTGTTCAGCCCTTGCCAATCAAAAAGGAAGAATATCTACGAGCAGATCGAAGATGCGATCAGGCAGGAAGAAGGCGATGAGGACAAGAGGGCGAACCTTGCGCTGTTCACCATGAGCAAGCTGTTCAAGAGAGCCGTTTTCGAGAAGGAACTCAGGATGTGCGGTTTCATCGGCAGTCCTAACTGCAGGAAAGCCAGCGAGAAGGAGAGGACCGAAGCTTCACAGATACTTGCCAAGGCGGGAATGCGCATCTCTCCATCCGATATTGCATATGTAAGCAACGCAAACCTCAATCAGGCATATCACAGGATTATCGCAAATCTTCTCATCGAGTCCGCTGGGATCAGGCAATACATCTCTGAGACCAAGCAGAAGACTCTGATGGAGGGATAGGTCAATTGCCGACCGATGAGATTTCAATCTTACAGGAGATAGTCAAATCGGTGAGGGGATACCGCGGTGTCCTGAGGAAAAGGGACATCGGCATGCTTTCCTCTTTTTTCAATGGCCAGCCGGACGATCTATTGGCTGCAAAAGGTGAAGACGCGGCCGTCTTCAAGATTGCAGATAAGACCGTCGCATTTGCAGCTGACGGATTAATGAGGGAGTTTGTCGAGGCAAACCCTCAATGGGCAGGCTATTGTTCGGTCCTTGTTAATGTCAACGACATGCTGGCTGTGCGCGCAAGGCCGAAATACGCGGTCAATGTGATATCTGCCAGAAACGACACGATCCTGACGAGAATCGTTTCCGGGATGAACGAAGCATGCGAGAAATTCAATGTTCGGATGGTCGGGGGGCATCTCCATCCCGATGCCGATTCCGATTCGATATCGGTCTCTATGATAGGCGAAGTAGAGGACGGATGCCCGCTCCTGTCTTCTACAGGGCAGGCAGGAGAGAAAATAATCATGATCACCGACTGCGACGGCGAGTTCACAGAGAGTATTCCATACAGCTGGGATTGCACCTCGAAGAAAAGTGCCTCCGAGCTCGATGCGATGGTCCGAAAATTGTTGGCCGCTCTCAAGAATTTCTCAGCGGGAAAAGACATCAGCAACCCGGGCTTGCTGGGCACGCTCGCAATGCTGCTCGAATCGAGCGGGATCGGAGGGGATGTCGATGTCGGAGAGATCGCTCAGCCTTCCGGAACAAACCTGGTCCAATGGCTGACCAGTTACCACGGCATGGGATTCATAGGCACGGCACCTCAGAGCAATGTCGGAAAGATTGCGGATCTGCTCTCAGGATCGAGCCTGTCAATGGCGGTAATCGGCGAGACCATCTTCGAGAAGAAGCTGGTCCTGCGCATGGGTAATGCTCAGAGCACATTGTATGATCTATCAAAGGAAAAAATCACGGGCTTGTTCTGAATTGAAAGTGCTAGGCCACCGAGGTTGTCGCCCGCTCCTTTGCAGACTGGTCCGAACGCTTCTCGACCCCGCTACCCGGCGAGCGCCGTAAGTTCGTGGTAAGGTTGCTCCCGTCAGGGCCTCGCCCGATCCCCACGATTAGGGTTAGGCGTCCTGCTCTCCAGCTGGATATCCAAACCGCCTTCGACCCCGCCAGACAGGATCTCATAGTCGCGGTCCGGGGCCGGCAAAGGATTGGATACGTCGTCCTCGGCTGTCGCCCTCGCTATCGACGATTTCGATGTATAAGGACACGCCGAACGTCCCGGCCAAGCCTAGCATCGAAAATAGGGCTGAACATGATATAAATACTTTCATGTCAGGAACCAATTGAACGACTCAAGAATTCCAAAAAAAACAAGGAGCTGAAGGGCAAAAATTTACTACTTGGAAGTGCTGAGCCCGACCGAGGGAACTTTTGCGCACCAGGTCCTGGTATTTGGGAATCGTCATCATTTCTGCACTTATTGTCGCAGTAGAATCGGTCGCTGTCGAAGGTGCGCTGAACATTGCGATAATTGACGTCTTTATTGTCGCATCGATACCATCAATCATCGGAGGCCTCATTCTCATAGCGTTACAGCCGAGACCTTCGATTAAATTCGTCCGAGACCTCGGCAAGAAGGATTGGAAATTCCTTATCGTCCTTTCTGTTGTCGCTTCTGTCGGAGTCTTCATGTGGTACGATGCCGTCGGAAGGATAGGAGCCGGTAAAGAGGCAATCCTCGGAGGAGGATCCTCTGAGGTGTTGTTTGTATTGCTCCTCTCGGCAATTTTTCTGTCCGAGCGCTTGAAAAGATTGGAGATTGTAGGATCTATTATGGTTCTTGTCGGCGTATTCCTTGTGCTTGTG
>JAOUEZ010000030.1 GCA_029858465.1 Thermoplasmata archaeon
CAACGGGGGTCGTCGTCGTCCATGCGCCCTTCGGCGTGCACCCGCTCCTCTGGATGCCTGTGTTCATGTACGCCTCGTTGTCGTACATGATGTAGAGAATGTCCTCGTTCCTCTCGGCGGCGCCTGACAATGCCTGAATTCCGATATCTGCAGTTCCGCCGTCGCCCGCGATTGCGACAACTTGTATGTCATCTTTTCCCAGCTGCTTGTAAGCCCTCTTGATGCCCGTGACGCATGCGGCGCTGTTCTCGAACGCGACATGGTGATAGGGAACTTTCCAGCCGAAGTTCGGGTACATTGCGGTGAATATCATGAGGCAGCATGCAGGGTTGTAGACCACCGAATTCTTGCCGATGACTTTCATGATGTTCCTTATAGCTGTCGCCACGGCGCAGCCTGCACATGCCGTATGCCCGGGCGTCATTATCGCCTCATCCGGAAGATCCTTTATCTTCACCATTCGCTCACGCCCCTCGTGTTGATCCAGACAACATTCTTCTTGACCTTGCCGGTCTTCGCGACATCAAGCAGTGCGTCGAACATCTTTTCGATATCGTTTGTTGTAACGTCTCTTCCACCAAGACCTGCGATAAAATTCACAGTCGGAATCGTCAATCCGTATAGAGCGCTTTTTGCTTCGATGTATTGCGGACCGCTCACTCCGAAAGATACCGCTCTATCATAAACTCCGAAAGCCTTCACTTTCGATACGACTTTCCTTACCTCGTCGGTCGGATAGGGTCTCAAGAATCTCAGCTTCACGAGCCCGACCTTCTTGCCCTGCTTCCGATATGAATCCACAACCTCTCTTGCAGTGCCTGTTACTGTTCCGACGGTCATAAGGACGACATCGGCGTCATCTGTGCGGTATTCCTCGATCAATCCCTTGTAATCCCTGCCGAATTTCTTTGCGAAATCATCGTTCACATCGCGGATGACATCTTTGGATTTCTCAAGAGCGTCGTGCAACAGCCAACGTGACTCCATCATGTAATCGGGAGGAGCTGCATGACCGACCGCCATGGGCTTCTCCGGGTCGAGAACGGACGATTTTGGAATGTATTTTCCCAGGAAATCTTCCACGGGCTTCTCGTCAGCGAGATCTACCGGCTCCACGGAGTGCGAGAGAATGAATGCATCAAGGTTGACACACAGCGGTAGCTGCACTTTTTCATTCTCCGCGATCTTGAAGCCCTGGATTACCATGTCGTGTACCTCCTGGTTGTTCTCGCAGAACATGATTAGCCAGCCGCTGTCCCTTTCCGGCATGATATCGTTGTGTTCGCACCAAATGTTCAGAGGCGCCGACAGTGTCCTGTTGACGACCGCCATGACAATCGGCACACGAAGTCCGGATGCGGTGAATAGAATCTCGTGCATGAGTGCGAGTCCCTGCGATGATGTTGCCGTGAACGCCCTCACTCCTGCGGCGCTCGCGGAAACCGTCGCGCTCATCGCCGTGTGCTCGCTCTCCACTTCGATGAATTGAGCATCCATTATGCCGTCATTTACGAATTCTGAGATATGTTCGACAATGAAAGTCTGCGGAGTAATCGGATATGCCGCGACGACCTGAACCTTCGATCTCATCGCTGCCCAAGCGGCCGCATAATTCCCGGTGACGACTCTCTTCGGCATCCTCACTCACCTCTCCCCATCGCGATCGCATCTACTGGGCATTCGTTCGCGCAGATGCCGCATCCCTTGCAGTAGCTCATGTCGAATTCGAGCTTGTCCTTTGTCCGATAAATGCATCCCTCGGGACATGCCCACCAACAGGTGAGGCACATCGTGCACTTCTCCTTGTCATACTTCGGCTGGAAAACCTTCCAAGAACCTGTTTTATTCTCGACCATCGATCCCATGCCGACCTTTCCGAACGGCGTGTCCTGTTCGCCGATCGCCGCGCCAGGAAGCATTTCCTGCACGGTCGGCATCCATTTCTCGACGCCCTTCTTCTTAATCTTTCCTTTCGATTGGCCGATTACTGTCTGATCGTATGCGGCCCTTGCGGCTTTGGCGTTTATCAGTCCGACCTTCTCGCCGAGCCTGCCGCCGAATATGCTGATGATTCCTTTCTCAATGCCCTCTATTGAGACGGCATCCGAAGCTTTCGCGATGGCGCCTAATATCGCGCTATTCGTGACAGGCCTCTTCAGTATCTCGAGCGCGACGGTTGTTGCGTCTACAGTGGCGACCTTCAGGTCCATGCCGAGATCTATCTCCTCTGGCCTCTTGGCGGTGTTCACTATCGCCATGCCGTCCTTCTTCAGACCCACTGTCACATCTATTTGTTCAATCAACCCTTCGTCGAGCACGACTATGCAGTCCGGTTCGTACACCTGCGTCTTCACGCGGATAGGATTCTTGTCGATCCTCGTGAAGGCCAACACCGGGGCTCCTCGACGCTCAGAACCGAAAAATGGGAACGCGACCGCATATCCGCCCTCCTCAAAAGCGGCGCTCGCAAGCGCCTGGGCGGCCATCACAGCTCCTTGGCCGCCTCTGCCGTGAAATCTCACTTCATACATGAGCATCCCGCTTGATTTCTGAAATCGGGCTATTGATATGTATGTCGCAATTAAGCCTTTCTAGCTTACAAATGCAAATTACTGGTATGGCTGGAAAAAATGTATTATTCGAAACTCGTCTTTATCCATGCTATATCGGCGGTTTCCGGCAATGCGAAGCAGAGCATATCAGAGGTGTTCATAACAGGAGATTATCAGACTTAAGACGGCTGGGTGAAGGTTTATCTGTGAAATACTTGATTATGACCCTGAGAACAGCGAAAAGCATGTGATTTCGCCCTGCCTCTTGATATTGATATCATCTTGATTTGGTTAAAGAAGTGAGTGTCAATGCCCGCAATCAAGCCTAGCGATGGAAGAAAAGATGTCAACGGGATAGAACTCAAGGTAGCTCGAGCACATCATCAGTCAGAAGTCGGCCTCGGCCGGGCAAGGATAGACACGCTCACTCGCAAGCAACTGAACGTCGATGTAGGAGACATAATTGAGATAACTGGCACCAAGAAGACCGCCGCGAAGGTTTTCAGGGCGTCTCATGAGGATGAGGGCAAGGGAATCATCAGGATCGACGGGATGATACGCGGCAACGCAGGCATTTCAATCGGAGAGAAGGTAACGCTCAGGAAAGCTGATGTCACGACCGCCACGAAGATCATTGTCGCCCCCAAGATACCCGAGGGCAAGAAGGTCAAGTTTGGGCAGGGGGTCGAAGAGCTTTTCAAAAGAGGACTTCTGAACAGGGCGGTCGTAAAAGGCGATGAGATAATAATCCCGAACATCGCACTGATGGGAGGATTCCTACCGTTCGTGGTCGTCTCCACAGCTCCCCAGGGCATAGTCCAGATTACCGAGGTCACCCAGCTGTCCGTCAAGACGGAACCTGTCGAGATTACCGAGATCATGAGGCCTTCGGTCACGTACGACGACATAGGCGGAATCGACGAGGAACTTCAGAGAGTCAGGGAGATGATCGAGCTGCCTCTCAAGCATCCCGAGCTGTTCGACAGGCTCGGAATAGATCCGCCGAAAGGAGTTCTTCTGTTCGGACCGCCCGGCACGGGTAAGACTCTTATCGCTCGAGCCGTCGCGAACGAGGCGGGAGCGAATTTCTTTTCAATCCAAGGACCAGAAATAATGTCCAAATTCTACGGCCAGAGCGAGGAGAGGCTCAGGGAAATATTCGCCGAGGCCGAGAAGAATTCCCCATCGGTCATATTCATCGACGAGGTCGATTCGATCGCCCCAAGACGAGATGAAGTTCAAGGGGAAGTTGAGCGCAGAGTGGTGGCACAACTGCTCACATTGATGGATGGCATGAGCACTAGAGGGAATGTCATCGTCATCGCCGCGACCAACAGGATAGAGGCGATTGATCCCGCGCTGAGAAGACCTGGGAGATTTGATAGGGAGATCGAGATTGGCGTTCCTACCGTTGAGGGCCGGGAGGAGATATTGCATATCCACATGCGAGGCATGCCTCTAGATGATGATGTTCAGATCCGCTACATCGCAGACATCACACACGGCTTTGTCGGTGCGGATCTCGCCGCTCTGGCGAGAGAAGCTGCAATGAAATCACTGAGGAGATATCTGCCTGAGATAGATCTTGAAAAGGCCATCCCCGCAGTCATTTTGGAGAAAATGAGGGTCACGTCACAGGATTTCCAAACCGCGCTGAAAGAGATTGAGCCGAGCGCGATGCGAGAGGTGCTCATCGAGATTCCGAACGTTAAATGGGAGGATATCGGAGGTCTCGAAGAGGTCAAGCGGCAACTCAAAGAAGTCATCGAGATGCCGTTCGAGGA
Source organism: Thermoplasmata archaeon (assembly GCA_029858465.1). GTDB lineage: Archaea > Thermoplasmatota > Thermoplasmata > UBA10834 > DTMW01 > JAOUEZ01. Next base: position 4,337 of record JAOUEZ010000030.1, read on the forward strand.
CCCCGAATCATTCGCGCGCATGGGGATCCGCCCTCCGAGAGGAGTCCTGCTGTTCGGCGCTCCGGGCACGGGGAAAACCATGATCGCGAAAGCAATCGCGAGCCAGACAAAGGCGAACTTCATTTCCATCAAAGGCCCCGAGGTCATGTCGAAATGGGTCGGCGAAAGCGAGAAAGCTATACGGATGATATTCAAGAAGGCGAAGCAGGTCTCCCCCGCGATCATTTTCCTTGACGAGATAGATGCGATCGCCCCAAGGAGAGGAGCATACTCCGACTCGGGAGCCAGCGAGAGGATAGTCAATCAGATATTGACATCAATGGACGGTTTGGAAGATTTGGACAACGTAATTGTAATAGGTGCTACCAACAGGCCGGACATTCTCGATCCGGCGCTGCTCAGGCCCGGCAGGTTCGACAGGATACTTCTTGTCCCCGTTCCCGACGAGCAGGGGCGTCACAAGATCATGCAGGTGCATACAAGGAACATGCCGCTTTACAAAGTGGATATTGAGATGCTCTCGAAAAGGCTCGATGGATATGTCGGAGCCGATATCCAGAACCTCTGCAGAGAGGCCGCGATGATCGCGCTCAGACAGGACCGGAGGGCGAAGATCGTCTCGATGGAGCATTTCGAGGAGGCGATGACCACCGTTAAGCCTTCGACAGACGAGAACACGGCGAAATACTATGAGAAGCTCGGGCAGGAGCTATCGACCGCAATGGCTAAAAGGAAGAAGGAGGATTTCCTGTTGGGCTACTACAGGTAGGCCAATTGGCATTGTCAGATTGGAGATGGGAGACAATGAAGAAATTTGTCAGCGAACTCAAAGGCAAGACGGTCATGACCAATGACGGTCAGATTCTAGGCGTCATCGAGAATTTCATAGTGGACACATCGACGGGTGATCTGAGGCATGTCCTCGTCATACCTGCCGAGGAGATAGACTCACGGATGTACAAGACAGACCCTGAGGGAAGGCTCATTCTTCCGTTCAGCGAGATGAGAGCTGTCAGAGATGTCGTCGTAATGAGCATCGAGTGAAATTCTCAAAATGAGCGATTGTTTCCGATCGCTCAGAATCAGGTCTCTCTCTTCTTGTGAGCTGAGATTATCCTGTCCATCAGGTCTCGCTTTGTTCCAGATTTATCAAGACCAAGAGCGACGCAGAACTCCTCTAGCTCGCTCTTCTTCATCTTTCTGAGAGAGTATCTGTCGACCGCGCCCAACCTGTCCCATACTTCCTTCGGCGTCTTCGGGGGCAATTCGACGGGTTCTTCGGCCTTGTGCTTCTTCTCCTCTGCGGGGACCTTGCCCTCGTGCGCCTTCAGATTCTTCTTGGCATCTTCGAAATCAGGGGATAGCTTGAGCGCCTTCCTGAAGCATTCCACAGCTTTATCGACCCGATCCATTCTGACCAGCACTATCCCTTTGTTGTTGTAGGCCTCCGCCGTCTCTTTGATTTTCAAAGATTCGTCGAAGCTTTTCAGAGCCGCATTGAGATTGTCCATCTCCAATAATGCGAACCCCTTATTGATTTGGACAAGGGGATCCTCCTTAAGAAGCAAAGATTGCTCGAAGCATGTTATGGCCTCCTTGTATCTCCCCTGAGAAGCGAGCAGCGCCCCGCGATTGTTCCAAGAGACGGAATTTTTGGGTTGCGCGGAGACCGCGAGGTCGTAATATTTCCCCGCGTCATCGATGTTCCCCAGCTTTGAGTATGCCACTCCGATGTTGTTGCTCGGGTCCGAGAAGACATGCTCCAACTCTCTGGCCCTCTCGAATATCTCGATCGCCTTCTCAAATTCACCCGCCTCAAGATCGAGGATTCCCTTGTAGTTCCATGCCGTTGCGGAGGGCTCAAATGACACGGCTGATTCGAGGTGCTCAGCGACATCCTTCATCTTTCCCGCGGCAGCACTGTCCATTGCGGCAAGTATCTCGGGCATCCACTGTCTCTCGTCTAGCAGAGGTGCGAGAGCCTCCCCCGCCTCCTGATATTTCTTCTGCGAGCTGAGCATGTACTCGATCGAATAGATTGCCTCGCTGCATGCCGGTTCGATCTCCACGGCTCTCCTGAGCGTCTTCAGCGCTTCCTGTGTCTTTCCGATGGCATGAAGCGCCATTCCTCTGAGTATCAACATGCGGACCGATATCGGCTCTAGCCTGAGCCCCTTATCAAGCTCGTCGAGCGCGATCTCGGGGCGCCTCATGAGAATCATGAGTTCCGCGGCATCACCGAATACCTCCTCCGCAACGCCTACCGTCGTCTCATCCGTCTCCTCTTCGAGCAGATCAGTATCCTCGATTGTGATTACGGGGAGGATGCTCTCTTCCGCAATTACGGGCAGTTCGGCCTCTATTCCTGCCTCTATCATTTCAGCCGTTGCAGCCTGTTCGGCCTCTGCAGCCTCGGTCAATTTCGTTATCTCCTTCGTTTCAGCCGATTTCCTTGCAACATCAGCAGGGGTCTTCCCGAAAAGCGAGGCGATCCTGTCCGTCAACTCGTCGACGCCGTGCACCTTCTTTTTCTCCGAATCCAGCATTCTTCTTATCTTCGAATTCGTCGGATCCAATTCAAGGGCGATCTCGATGCTCCTGATCGCCTCGATCGACTTGCCGATCCTGCTCTCCATCTCCCCCTTCTCCTGCCATACTTCGGATGAATCCGGGCGCAATGTCGCGAGATGATCAAAACATTTCAAAGCTTCCTCGTATTTTTCGAGCATGGCGAGAGCCCTCCCCTTGTTCAGCCATGCGTCCGGAAATTCCGGCTCGATGGATATGGAATCATCGAATGCAAAGACTGCATCCTCCGGCTTTTTCAGGTTGATGAGAACGATTCCTCTATTGTTGTGATTCCTTGCCGATCTCGGATTGATCTTGATGGCCTTATCAAGTACTTCGAGAGCCTCCGGGAACCGTTTGAGCTTAAGAAGCGTATCCCCCTTGTCAGTGAGCGCATCCTCGTGTTTCGGGTTGATCTTAAGCGCCTTGTCATATGCCTCGAGTTCCTCATCGTATCTTCCAAGCGAGTACATCGTGGCGCCTATCGAGTACCAGAGTTCTGAACTGTCAGATCTCAACTCAAGAGCTCTCGCATAGCATTCCAGCGCTTTGGCGTGCTGCCCGAGCCTCTCCAATGCGTTCCCCTTGAGCCTCCATGGGATTTCCGATCCAGGGTCGGTCGCTATCGCTCGATCGAAATGCTCGATGGAGCGGCCATAATTTCCAGCCTGCATTAGCTCGACCCCGAGCATCATCTGCCCCTCGATCGAGCTGTCCTCCGTGGGCGGAGCCTTGCCGACCCTGTCCATGGCGAAATCCTTCAGGATCATCTCTTCTATGCCGGCCTTTCTGATGAGCCCTACAAGGTTGGATCCGTTGACGAGCAGGACGCCGCGCCTGTTCCCCTCCTTCTCGGCCTCCTTGGAGATTTCTCCAAGGGTCATCAGGATGCTTCGCGGAGCCCTGACTTTCTCCGCGTAGGTCGCCAGCTTCTCAATGTCTACCGGCCCGATTATTGCAGGTTCCTTGTTTACAAAGAGTATCTCTTTCTTCTGATCCTTCTTTGAGATCACTTCTGCAAAGTAGTATGAGGCCCTGTTCTTGATCTTCCTCGATTCGACATTTAGCTCATCCATGAGCTGTTGCATGACCTCGTTGAACTGCTCGTCGGTGATTCTGCGAAGATCCTCCAGTATCAGGGAGTCGGCGTCCTTCTCCAGTCGCTCCTTGAGATCAACCAGTCTTACCGCCCCCCTCTATTATCTTCAGCCATTGCAGGGCTTTCTCGTGACCCGGGTCCAGCTCGAGGCATTTCTTGAAGCTCTTGACCGCGTCCGCGGATAATCCCAACGATTGCAGCGATATGCCCCTGCTGCACCATGCCCTCGAATCACCCGGCTCCAGATCGAGGTACTTTGCGAACGCGCGCTCCGCCTCCTGCGATTTGTCCTTTTCGAGAAGCATCTCGGCCTTGAAAAGCAGCCCTTCCCTGCTGTCTGGCATGAGCGCGAGGAACTGATCTATCGATTGGATCGAGGCTCCCCATTTGTCCATCAATCTCTGTGCCTTCGCTCTTCCCAGCCATGCTCTGGCGTCGTTCTTGTCATGCGTGAGAGCTTCGGCAAATGCCTGCTCCGCCTCCTTGTATCTCTGGTTGGCGAGGAAAATGAGCCCTTTCTCGGCGAACGCATCGACGAAGCTTGGCAGAAGCCTGGCCGCCCTGTCCAGGTGCTGTATCGCCGCGCCCCATCTGCCCTGCGCGAAATCCACTTTCGCCTTCCAGTACCAGCCGGCGGCGCTGTCCCTGTCCTTTTTGAGCAGCTGCCCGACCACTCGGTTCGCCTGCTCAAACTGACCGTTGTATAGGTAAGCTCTCGTGAGAAGGATCAAAGTCGCCGGATCAGCACCTTTCTTCTCGGTCAGCCGCATCCTCAGTATCTCGATCGCGGTGTCGAAATCTCCCAAGCTCAGTGCCCGGTTCGCCTCCTTGATCGGGTCTGAGATGTGCTCCCGTTTGATCCGTGGCCTTCTCTTCTCCATCAACGGTTGCCTCTTGGCCTTAGCCGCGCTCTCCTCAGGGAGTATCATCTCCTCTGCCTGAAGCAGCTCCTCGAGCTTCGCGGCGGCGCCCGGCTCGAGCGCTATCTTGAGATCGGCCTCCCTTCTCGTCGCCTCGTCCTCCTGCCCCATATTCCTGAGCAGGTGTATGAGCGCCTTGTATCCCTTGATGTAATTCTTGTCGATCAGGACCGCTTCTTCGTAGGCGGATATCGCCTCCTCGTACCGTTCGAGCTTCTTCAGATACTCCCCTTTCTCGAACCAGGCATCCGCACTTTCGCTCACGGATATCGCGAGCTCTAACAGGCTGATCGCCTCATCGACATTCCCCATGTGAAAATGCGTCTTTGCCAGTGCCCTCACGAGCACCATGTCGTCCGGGAAGCTCTTCCTCGCCCTGGAAAGCTTCTCCTCGGCGTACTCGAAGGCTCCGGCGTCGAGCAGGATCAAGCCAGACATCTTCATGGCGAGGGAATATAGGTCGTCCCTGCGCGGTATCCTTCCGAGGAATTCGAGCGATCTCAGCAGGGCGAATTTCCTCTTCTCCCTGCACCATCTGACTGGGGCAGCCCTCATCAGCACGCTTCTTGACGCGCTCCAGTAGATCAGCCCCATCCGAAGGAATATGTCGCTGTTGATGAGCTTTGGATACTGTGAAGAAAGCGTGTTCACCTTGTGCGCGATTTCCGCAACGACCCTCGACCCTTCCTCCGTCAGGGACAGTTTGGGCTGGTCAGAATAAAGAGGAACTCCATATTGGCTGAGAACGAAATTGGCAACTTCATAGTAAGATTTCGCTTCCTTTTCAATCGCCTTCTTCACATCGAACGCGCTTACGGTTTCGTGGAACGACTGCCCCTCTACTGAATCGATGTCCCCTCCTGTTGTAGGTCCGAGCCTGATGAGCGCACTTGCCTCATGTCTGAGTCGCTCGACGAGGCTCTCTCCGATTATTGTCGGCGGAAAGAAGAATAAAGGGTCCTGAAAACATGTGTCGGCACATGATTCACACAAATATGCGGATTCTTCGGTGGCATCGCCGCATCTTATGCAGGACAAACGAATTACCTTCAGCTTGTATTATGGTTAGCAATTAAAAAACTACCGACCTGAAATCTCTATCTGGAAGGTAGTTTCTTCGACATATATCGACCGTCGAATGAGTATCCGAATCTTCGATAATATCCTCGGACGCCTACCCCGCTGTTGATTCTCATCATCGAACATCCTTCTTTGGAGGCTATGGATTCGCATCTGTCCAAGAGCTGTTTCCCATAGCCCCTATGCTGAAAGCCTTCTGGCAACTGCTCGTCTATCGGAACCTGCTGCCCATACACCCTTAGCTCCCTCAGAGTGGCGGCCGGTCCATCATCGCCGTGATCGATCCTCAGGCGAGCGAATCCGATTAACGTGTCCTTTGCAGGGTCTTCAAGCTCGATGAAGTCCTCGCGGCCATTCGAGGCTCGATAGAAGATCTCCTTAA
>JAOUEZ010000210.1 GCA_029858465.1 Thermoplasmata archaeon
TGTCGGCTTTATTTCGGCTGGCCTCGGAGGGTTTGACCAGGCGAGCAATTCCGTTCTCGCCATATCTCCCGATCTCTTCGGTCTGCCCGGAGGCGCGGCGTTCTTCACAATTCAGATTTGGATAAGCTACATCCTCCTCTGGTCATTCTGCGATCCTATGTTTCCGCACCTTTTCCAGCGTTTCTATATCGCGAAGAACGAGAAGGCGATCAGATTCTCAATGGTCGCATACCCGATCGTCACGATGATTCTCTTCCTGTTGCCTGTCCTCATCGGCGTATGGGGTCACGCCGACTTCCCTACGCTCACGGGAGCCGCTACAGATAACGTTCTCCCGATGATGGTCGGATCTTACGCCCCGGATTGGATATTCGGTTTGATCATGGCGGCAGGGTTCGCGGCTCTAATGTCGACGGCTGACTCCCAGCTGCTCGTCCTGAGCTCGATGCTGACAAGAGATGTCTGCAGGATCGTTTGGAAGAACAGGGTGACCGCCGCTTTGGAGGTCAGGACGGGCAGGATAATCATCCTCGCATTGGCGCTGGTTAGTTTGGCAATTGCGCTCTCATCCTTTCTATCGATATTTGATCTCCTCACCAAAACGACCTTCACAGGTCTGGCGATACTGTTCCCTGCAACAATTGCCGCACTCTATTGGAAATGGTCGACCGCGGCAGGCTGCATCTCCTCGATAGCCGTCGGAGAAGGACTGTATGCGATCATATTCATATTGGAATCGAACGGTGTCCTCGCTCAGGGATGGTTGTTCGGTTTTCTTCCTGCGATACCATTGGTCGCAATCGCATCAGTAGTGCTAATTGTAGTCAGCAAATTCACATCAAAACCGAGCAAGGAAGTCATTGACGGCTTCTTCAAGCACATAGAAACGAAAGCTGATCCTGCGGAATCAGGTCGGGAATAGCGCGGTTATTATCAGAACGACGGCGGACAATCCTACGCATATACCGACGACTACCCAAGGATTGATCTTGATAGCCACGTCCTCCTCCGCATCGAAATATCTTATCAATCCTGCGGCGGAGTGAAATCCCTCGGTCTTCTTGCTGCTCTTCGGCATATCAAGCCTCAGAATCGACCATTGTGCCGCTTGTATTTATCATTTTTCTGGTCAATCGTGCCTCAGCCCATATTACGCACCTTTGCACTCGTGTTCCGGGCAATCCCTGTTGGCGAAATATGCAGCGAAATTATAATATCCAATAAGGTTCAATTTAAGTGAGCCTTTAGCTGGCATGTTCGGAGGAGATTCTCATAGCCGATATATTCCTAGTCGATGATGAGGAGTTCATAATCGAACTCTACCGTGATATACTCGAATCAAAAGGACACAGGGTCGTCTGCGTGGCATCCGATGGGGACGAGGCTGTGCAGAAGTATCTTGCCCTGAACAAGAAACCGGTTATCGTAATCATGGATCAGAGGATGCCGGTAAAAGATGGCGTCACCGCGACCCAGGAGATACTCAAGCACGACCCGAGCGCGAAGATACTCTTCGGCAGTGCCGACCTGAAGGTCAAGACCGATGCACTGAGGGCCGGAGCTACGGACTTCCTCCTCAAGCCGTTCAGGATGGATGTGCTTTTGAGTGCGATAGAGGAGATTGAGGGGCAGATAACCCCCTTGTCATCTCAGTGATTCTCCGAGCAGTATCGTGCGCCTGTGATGGCTCAATTTTAAGTAGAATACGACCATCTATCCCCAAAGAGCCGACAGGCAAGTGCATTTATGCCAGAGAATCAAGAGCAAACAGAAAAGGACCTGAAGAAACTGAAACGGGAGAAGCTCTCGAACCTGGTTTCCAAAGGCATCGATCCCTACAAATATCGTTTCTCGGTGACGCACGCTATCGCCGATGTGAAAAAGAAATATGCAGACATCGGACACGACAAGAGCGAAGAACAAGTGACGGTAGCCGGAAGGATGATGGGGACAAGACTGCACGGCAAGGCGGGATTCGCCGACATTCTCGGACAGGATGACCGGATTCAAGCGTATTTCAAAATGGATCAGATCGGCGAGGACAAGTTCGAATTATTCAAGCTGCTGGACACCGGAGACATAATAGCTCTCACGGGCAGAGTCTTCAGGACGAAAATGGGGGAGGTCACGATATGGGTTGAGGACTTCGACCTGCTGACGAAATCATTGATCCCATTCCCTGAGAAATATCATGGTCTTCAGAATATCGAGCTGAGATACAGGCAGAGATTTCTCGACCTTATAGTGAACCCTGATGTGCGCAAGACATTCATCATGAGGAGCAAGATCATCTCATACATCCGTTCATGGTTGGATTGCCGTGGGTACCTCGAGGTCGAGACGCCGATCCTGCAGCCGATATACGGCGGAGCCTTGGCGCGCCCATTCGTCACCAGGCACAAATATCTCGAGATGGACCTGTACCTGCGAATCGCCCCGGAGCTCTACCTGAAGAGGATATCGGTCGGAGGTCTCGAGAAG